>NZ_JALXVO010000060.1:0-23220 GCF_025151705.1 Paenibacillus sp. p3-SID1389
AACTTCGGGCGATTGGCATCCTGATATCGCAAGAAAAACTTCCGCTAAACGCGGTCTGTCTACTTTGAATGTACGTCGATAGACGTTTTTCTTATCGTGAACTTTATCTGAGGGTATTGATGCGATCCGTTTTGAGATTACCTTCGTTTTGGATCGTTGTTTTTACCACCAAGTCCATTCTAAGACGGGGAAAATACTCCGACCGCCAATGAGCGAGCTTCTCCCTCGGGATTTTGGTCCGGAGTTCCCCCGTGTTTGCAAGATCGACACCTTCGGATTGATCTGGCTGCGCATGTACGTCGCCCCGATGCCTGATGTTCGTCGGGAAGATAAAGAAAATGATCCCGATGTGAATCAGGATATTTACGATCATGACCTGTAGACTTTTATCCACTCGAATCATCCTTTGGTTTCGGATCAGATACATGAAGGGGGGCGAGTAATTCCGGTCATTTTCCATCATGAAGATATCGCTGATCAGGGCTGGCAAAATGATGGAAAACGGTAACCGGTCCATAAAGAGAAGGAGACGGCCTTGTCTGAGCGCATGGGCAGCTTCAACCGGCAGCTCGGTCGTGTAGAATTTGGGTAAGGCATACCAAGGCTGGAAGCCAAGCGATTTGGAGAGCCGTTGTAAATTATAGATTTCCTGGTGTTTGTTCGCTAAGACTGCAGATTCGCAAAGACAGCCTTATTCTAAGCAAAACAGGCACTGGCTATACGCGCCAATGCCTGCTTCGTATTGTTATCCAAGCCTTCATGTACACGTGAAGACCGGCCTTGTGTCCCTGCTCCGACTACAACAAACTGCCTATTTCTAAAACAACAAAAGCCCTACCTCTCATTTGTCCTTGCGGCTCCGATGACCGCGCCAGTGTGAATCAGAAAAACGTCCAAATTCTTACTTTGATTGGGTCATTCAAATAAGGAATTTCATACCGAACGGTATAAGGAGAGTCATAATCTTGTGAGGAACTGCAACGTGGTTATAACAACTAATTATTTATTATACTTTGAATGAATAAAAAATGCAATGCATATATCTAAAAGCCTTTCTAAAGTGATGATTTTGTGAAACCCGGGGAAAACAGAAGAAGCTGAGATATTTGTCACACTAGAGTAGGGAAGGCACCATGTATAATGAGGTCATCTAAGATTTATATAATCAAAAAATAAGGGAGTTAGCCATGAAACGCGGAGATATCCTGTTGATCGGAACCATCGTCGTGATCGCTTTGGTCTTCTTGGTTCCGAGATGGTTTGGCGATTCAAGTGAAAACAATCACAAAAACGAGAATCGAGTAGCGAGAATCACAGTGGACGGGAAGCTGTTTAAGACGGTGCAGTTGACCGGAGAAGAACAGACGGTAGACATTATAACGGAGTATGGCCACAACATTTTGAAGGTGCATGACTACGGGATTGAGATGATCGACGCCGACTGTCCGGACAAAGTGTGCCTGACCTTCGGATTTATTGACCGTAACGGTGGGACGATTGTATGCCTGCCACATAAGTTGATGGTTGAAGTGGTAGCTTCAGAAGGGGGAGACGAGGTTGATGCAATCCTTTAATGAATCATCCAGCCTGCTGCTAAAAAGAACGGTGATCGTAGCTATTTTCGCGGCGGTGGCGGTCGTTCTCAGCTTGGTGGAGTCCCTCATTCCCGTGAACATGAGCGTACCTGGGGCGAAGCTCGGACTGGCTAATATTATGGTGCTGACCTGCCTTTATTTTCTGCGAGCCCGGGACGCCTTCATGATGGTGCTGTTAAAGACGCTGCTCACGGCGTTTATTTTCGGGACCTTTTCCAGCTTCCTGTTCAGTATTATGGGGGCGTTGTTCAGCTTTGCGGCGATGTGGTTCCTGCTGCTGGTTGGGCGCAAACGGCTAAGCGTCATCGGGATTAGCATCGTTGGGGGGATTGCCCACAATATCGGGCAATTGACGGCCGCTGCTTTGTATTTTAATACGACGAAAATTTTCTATTATTTGCCGATGCTGCTCATCATGGGGGTTCTGACCGGGATCGCCGTTGGAATTGCCGTGAGATATTTGATTCCGTCGCTGTCGAAGCTGTCTTTATTTGAAGGCTTTTTAGCGGAAACGGCTTAAGCCGGGAGGGGCTTCGCACGACGTACATCTGAGGGGGAGAGAGAAATGGGAGAAACCGGATTCGCTTATGAGCTGAGGGAGGTTTCCTTCGCATACCACCCGGCGCATCCTGTGCTTCAAGATGTTACGCTTAGCATCCCTTCGGGCAGCTGGGTGTCGTTGGTGGGGCCGAACGGCTGTGGCAAATCCACGCTGGCAAAGCTGCTGGGCGGTTTATTGGGCGCTAACAGCGGAGCGATATATGTGGAAGGAACGAAGTTGGATCGGAATACGGTGACTTCGTTGCGTCCACGCATCGGAATGGTGTTTCAAAATCCGGACAATCAATTTATCGGCGCCACGGTTGAAGAGGATATCGCCTTTGGCTTGGAGGGGCATAATCTGCCGCGGGAGGTCATGGTGAAGCGCGTGCGGGAATATGCGGATAAACTGCACATCGGCCATCTGCTGTCCAAGCATCCCGCGGAGTTGTCGGGAGGACAAAAACAGCGGGTGGCCGTCGCTTCCATCTTGGCGATGGAGCCGGGCATCGTGATCTTTGACGAGGCTTCCTCGATGCTGGACGAGAAAGCCCGCGGCGAGCTGCTTGCCATCCTGCGGGACATGAAGCAGAGTGGCCGTTACACGATGGTCTCGATTACGCATGATGCCGATGAGATTATGGCCTCCGACCGGGCGATCGTACTGGGAGGCGGAACGGTAGCCGCCGACCTGGAGCCGGGCGAGCTGTTTCGGGATCAAGCCCTGCTGGCGGAATGCCGGTTAATCGCCCCCTATCGGATTCGGCTTCAACAGGAGCTGAGGCGGCGGGGCGTGACGCTTCCTGCGGACTTTGAATTGAACGGCGAAGAGGAGGCGCAACTTTGATGGCAATACAGTTCGAGCAAGTCAGCTTCGCTTATGACGAGAGCAGCCTATGGCGGCACAATGCGTTGCTGGAGGTCGACCTCTACCTGGCGGACGGCGTGTTTGCCGGGATTGCCGGGGCTTCCGGCTCGGGCAAATCAACGTTGATGCAGCATTTCAACGGCATTTTGAAGCCGACGGGCGGGAAGGTGCACGTTCTGGATGTGACGATGGAAGCCGGCGGTAAGGCGCCTCCGCTGCGCGAGCTGCGGAGGCGGGTTGGACTCGTCTTCCAGTTTCCGGAGCAGCAGCTATTCGAGGATACGGTGGAGAAGGATCTTTGCTTCGGTCCGCTGAATTTCGGCTGCTCCTTAGACGAAGCCAAGGCAAGAGCCAGACGTGCGCTGGCCCTAGTTGGGCTTGATGACTCGTTCCTCAGTCGCAACCCGCTCCGCTTGAGCGGGGGGCAGATGCGCAAAGTGGCGATCGCCTCGGTGCTGGCGATGGAGCCGGACGTGATCGCGCTGGATGAGCCGACAGCGACGCTGGATCCGCAAAGCCGTGCCGAATTGGCGGAAATGCTGTCGCGGCTGCACCGTGAAGAGGGGAAGACGGTGATCGTGGTAACGCACCGGATGGAGGAAATCCTCCCGTACGCAGAGCAGTGGATCGTGATGAAAGATGGCCGGAAATCGTTCCAAGGCAGTACGGCCGAGCTGGTAAGCGAGGCACCCCGTCTGGAGGCCGAGGGGCTGGCTATCCCGGCGTGTATCCGTTACTGGAATAAAGCGGCGGAAATGTACGGCCTGACAGGCGAGCCGCCGTGCTTGACGGCGGAGGCGTTGGCCGAGCGGTTGGCCTGGTTGTTGGATGAGGCTGGGGAGCGTTCCGCCCCGACCTTGCTGTCCGTGGACCGGCCCGTTCCGGCTCGGCCGCCGATTCTATCCGGCACTTCTGGGGAAGGAGGCAGCGGGCATGCGGAATAAGCTGCTGTTTGGGCGCAGTATTGATACCGGCTCTTGGGTGCACGCTGTAGATCCTCGGGCCAAGCTGGCCGGGATGGTGCTGTATCTTGTTGCGATCGTGGCGGTAGGCTCTTGGCCCGCCTTGGCCGTGGCTGCGGTGTTTTCGATCGGCTATATGCTGTCGACCAAGATCCCGCTGAAATATTACCTGAAGGCGGCCAAACCGCTGTGGGCACTGATGGTGTTTATCTTCGTTGTTCAGTGCTTGACGGTGGAGTCGGGGGAGGCGATCTGGCGCATCGGCTCCTGGACCCTATACAGCGGCGGAGTCAGCAGCGGATTCATCGCCGCCTCCCGTATGGGGTTGTTGGTGTCATTCACCGCCATCCTGACGTTTACGACGACGCCGGGGGTGTTGAATCAAGGTTTGAGCGGTGTGCTTAAACCGCTGAAACGGATTGGCGTCTCGCCCGAGCAATTGACGCTGATGATGAGCATTGCGCTGCGCTTTATCCCCACGATTTTGGACGAAACGCACAAGATCCTCAAGGCACAGGCGTCGCGCGGTGCGGACCTGAAGGAGCTGCCGTGGAAGGAGAAGGGGCGCATGCTGGTCTCCCTTCTCGTACCGGTTACGGTCAGCGCCTTCCGCCGGGCTGAAGAGCTTGTGTTGTCCATGGAGTCCCGGGGCTACACGCTTGGCGCACCGCGTTCGGAATACCACCTGCTGGTCTGGAAAGGCCGGGACACTTGGTTTGTGTTGTCCTATGTGGTCCTGGCTGCAGCGGTTGTGGTTTATCGGTTGGTTTGAACCGCCAATGCAAAATTCTCCGCGAGTAAATTCATGTAGATAGAGTTTGATGGGATAGGTTGATAGGTTGGACATTTAAATCATGTGAGGGGGAAACGGCTGTGGCACGTTTTTTTAATGGGAAAGAAGTTGAGCTGCTTGCGCCTGCGGGGACGTTCGAAATTTTCAAACAAGTCATTGTAGAGAATTGTGATGCGGTTTATTTCGGAGGGCCTAACCTGAATATGCGCCTGATGCGCAAAGGATTTAATTTTAGCCTGGAGGAAATTACGGAGGCAGTCCAGATTGCACACGGGCTTGGCAAAAAAGTGTACGTCACCGTCAACAATTTGCTGAACGAAGGCGAGTTGGACGAGGCGCGGGCATATTTGCGTTTCCTGGAATCGGCGGGACCGGATGCCATCATTGTGCAGGATTTTGCTGTGTTGTCGCTGATCCGGGAGATGAACCTGAAGCTAAACGTGCATTCCTCCGTCATGATGAACGTGCATAACGTGGAGATGGTTCGCGCTTTACAGGAGCTCGGGGTCACTCGTGTCGTCACTTCGCGGGAAATGGATCTCATGACGACCCGCTATCTTCAACAAGCGACCGGCATGGAGTTGGAGTACTTTGTGCATGGGGATATGTGCTCGGTGCACGGGGCGAACTGTTATTTCAGCTCTGCGGTATTCGGGATGAGCAGTAACCGGGGGAAATGCCTGAAGCCATGCCGCTGGGATTATCGTGTGAAAAAAGACGGCAACATCTATCCGGCGGAATACCCGCTGGCGGTCAAAGACATGTTCATGTACGAACATATCCCAGAGCTGATCCACGGCGGCATCACTTCCTTCAAAATCGAAGGCCGCATGCGGGATGCCGCGTTCGTGGTAATGCTCGTGAAGGCGTATGGCGATGCGATCGACCGTTATATTAACGATCCGGTGGGCTTTGAACGCAGCCGGGATACGAAATTGCTTTACGATAACCGCAAGCGTGATTTTTCAACGGGATATGCGTTTGGCCGTCCGGGATTGTCCAACATCAACCGGCGTTACGAAGGAACGGGGAAATTTTATAGCACGGGCAAAGTGTTTAGTACGCCAACGGAGGAGCGGGAGCTCAGCGACAAACGCGTTGCGGTGATTCGCGAGACGCTGGCGGCGGTGGGGAAAGAGAAGGGTACGGTGCAGGAGAATCACGCGGCTCCTGGCGTCTCCGTGCATGTGAATAACATGGCTCAAGCCAAAGCCGCGCTGGAAGCGGGAGCCGACCATATTTATCTCTCCGGCGACGTATTTGAACCGGATCGTCCGTTTACGAAGGAGGACGTGAAAGAGCTGGCGGCATTAAAAGGGAACGCCAAGCTAGTTCTGTGCCTGCCGCGGATGATGACGGAGCTGCATTTTGAGATGTATGACGGCTTGCTGTCGAGCGAACGGTTGCCGATCGACGGCTTGATGGTGACGAATCTGGGGGCGATCCGAAAATTTGCCGACAAGGGTTACCCGTTGGTGGGGGATTTCAATCTGAACGTATACAATCAGCTGGCAGCTGAGTTTTATCGGGAGCGTGGCGTTAGCCGGCTTACGGCATCCATGGAGCTGCCGCTGAAGGACCTGGCAGCGCTACTGGCACATGCCCCAGGGCCGCTGGAGGCTATCGTTCACGGTACACCGGCAATCATGTACATGGAGCATGACTTGTACGAAAACGCTGAAGTGTTCCAAGCCATCGGCGAGGAAGACAATCACTACGTGGATAACAGCATTTTGGTGTTAAAAACCGATAAAGGCGAAAACCCGGTTTACCGGGACGTTCATGGTCGCAACCATCTGATGTTGGCCAAAGAAATCTGTTTGCTGCCCGCGGTGAAGGAATTGCTGGCGGCGGGTCTATCTGTCTTCCGCATCGAAGGGGCGACCTACCGTCCAGAGCAGCTGGCCGAGATCGTGCGCACCTATAAGGCGGCGCTGGCTAACCCTGCGGCAGCCGGAGAGTTGTTTGCCGCGATGAAGCCCGTTTATGCCGGCTATACGCTAGGGGCGTTGCAGTTTGACGGCGGGAGTGCCAGCGGGGCTGCGGGCGCAGGGGCGACAGGAGCAGAGATGGCAGGAGCAGAGGCGTCGGCCCTGAACAACGAAGGCGGCAACGGCGTCAAAGAGGAGGCCGCCGAAGCGCAGGCGGAAGTGGCGGCAGGAGTGCAAGCCTAATCGGGGAAAGGAAGCGAATGAACATGTCAAAATATATCGGACCGGACGAAGTGTTAAAGAAACGGCAGCAATATTTTTATCCTTGCACCAGCCATTTCTATCGAAATCCGCCGCAGTTGGTGAAGGGGGAGATGCAGTATTTGTACGGTCATGACGGGAAGCGGTATACGGATTTTTTTGCCGGCGTATCCGTCGTGGCCAGCGGTCACTGCAATCCGGAAATTGCCGAACGGACGGCCGAGCAGCTGCGGATGCTGCAGCACACGTCCACGATCTATTTGACGCAGCCGAATGTGGATTTGGCGGAGCGGCTTGCGGACGTGCTGCCGGGGAACCTGCGCCGCACCTTCTTCGTGAACAGCGGCTCGGAGGCGAATGAAGGCGCCTTGCTGCTTGCCCGCATGCATACGGGGCGGCGGGGCTTCCTGGCGTTGGAGCAAGGTTTGCACGGCCGGACGTATTTGACGATGAGCGTGACCGGGCTGGCGATGTGGCGGACGGATCCACAGCTGGCGCATGACACGGATGTCACGTTTATCCCCCGGCCGTATGAGTACGGGCTTAGCGCCGACGAGGCGGCACGCCGCTCCATCGCCGCGCTGGAGGCAGCGCTGGAGGAGAAAGGCGGCGATATCGCGGCGATGATCGCCGAGCCGATCCAGGGGAACGCCGGCATCGTTGCGCCGGCGGAGTGGTATTTCGCTGAAGTGAAGCGGCTGCTGGAGCAGCACGGCGTGCTGCTCATCGCCGATGAAATTCAGACCGGCTTCGGCCGGACGGGCCGCATGTTCGCCGTGGACCGTTACGGCGTCACGCCGGACATCCTGACGATGGCCAAGGCGCTTGGCAGCGGCATCCCGGTGGCGGGCTTCGCCACCACGGACGAGATCGCTGCCAGCCTGAACCGGCCATCCGCCTCCACGTTCGGCGGCAACCCCGTCTCGTCCGTGACCGCGCTCGCGGTCCTGGACTACATCGAGGCGCATCGCCTGCCGGAGCGGGCCGAGCGCCTCGGTGAGCTGCTGCGCGGCGGCTTAACGCGCCTCGCCGCGCGGTTTCCGCAGCACGTCTCCGACGTGCGCGGCGCGGGGCTGATGCTCGGCGCGGAGCTATGCGCCGAGGAGCCCGCGCGCGGCGCGAAGCTCACCGACGACGTGCTGGAAGCGATGCTGGACCGCGGCTATATCATCGGCAAGAACGGCGTGAACCGCAACGTTCTGGCCTTCCAGCCGCCGCTGGTCATCGACGAGGCCGACGTGCGCGGCATGCTGGACGCGCTGGAGGCTTCGCTGGCGGAGCTGGTGTAACCCGTGCAGCTGGGCTAAGGTCCGCTAGGCGTGAACATGCGCGCCCGGCGGACCAGCGCAGCAGGCGTACCACCCGCCCGCCAGACGTAGACCCGTCTCATTAACGGTAAAAAGTACCTTTATTTTCGGCCCATCGGCCTGTTTCCATCAAAATAACGGTAAAAAGTATCCTTATTTTCCGGAATTTCTGTCAAAACGGACGCCAACCTCAAAATTAGCGGTACGAAATACCGCTATTTTGCCAAAAACCCCGGGTTACCGAAAAATAAAGGTCGTTTTTACCGTTATTTGAAACCAGAAAGAGTGACGGGGCGCCCCAATATAAATAATCCACGTTATGACCCGTGTTTTTAGGATGAGGAGAGTGACTATCCATGGAAATAGCCCGCAAAATCGGCACCAAAATCCGGTTGTACAGCGAATTGGTGATGTTTTCGCACACGTTGTTTTCGCTGCCTTTTGCCATCATCTCAATGGTTTGGGCGGCGGAGGGGTTTCCTTCGTGGCGCGTGATGCTGTGGGGATTGATCGCCTTGATCGGCGCCCGGAACGGGGCCAACGCCTTTAACCGCGTCGTCGACCGCGTCTTTGACGCGCAAAATCCGCGCACCGCGCATCGCCACCTGCCGCAAAAGCTGCTGGACGCCAAGGAGGTGCTGGTGTTCGTTGCGGTCAACTATGCGATCTTCATTTTCGCTGCAGGGATGCTGAATACGTTGTGCCTGATCTTGTCACCGGTGGCGATTTTCCTGATCTCTTCCTATTCTTATACCAAACGGTTTACGTACCTGAGCCATCTGTACCTTGGCTTTACGATCGCTTCGGCTCCCATCGGCGCCTGGTTTGCGGTTACCGGTCAATTCGCCTTTACGCCGTTTGTCCTCGGCACTGTGGTGATGCTGTGGATCGCTGGGTTTGACATTATCTACGGCTCGCAGGATATCGAATTTGACCGCAATCACGGACTTTGGTCGATTCCTAGCGCGTTTGGTCTCAAGAACGGTCTGCGTATCGCAGCTGGCCTGCACGCGATTATGGTGCTGCTGCTGATTGCCTTAATCCCGATCCGCCACCTGAGCTGGCTTTATATCACGGGAATCATCATCGCCATCCTGCTGCTAATGACCGAACACAAAATTATCAAACCGTCCAACCGGAAGCGGATGAACGTGGCTTCGTACAATTTGAACCAGGTCATCAGCATGGTGATCCTGTTCTTTACACTCGGCGATTACTTTCTGTTGTAAACGGCTGCTGAGCCGTACAGAATAACACCCCCACCCAGACTTACATGGGTGGGGGTGTTGGCGTATATCAAAAAAATCCCTATGCGGGACCGAGTCGGCAAGGGATTGTATCACCAGAAACGTATGTTCGATTCGTGGCACATCTCATATAAGATGGCCTGTATTCGATTTTCATATTATTACTATAAAACATCGGTGAATAAGAATATAAGTCTATATTTCTGGGATGCCAATTTAAAAGTCAGGTTGTTCGGAGAAGCGCTATTCAACATGTTGTATTGGATGTACTTCCCGTTTATAGCCATCTATTTCGAAGAGGCGTTGCGCAACCACGCTGCCGGCTTACTATTAGCGCTGCCGCCGCTCTTCAGTATGCTGGGGAACCTGGTGGGAGGGGCTGTCTACAGGCCGGCGAGTTCAGCGATGGTCAAGATAACCTTCCTTTAGGTTCGTGCTTTATTTTATTTCTCCCGCCCGCCAAAATACTCCAGCAACGCCTGCAGATCCCGGTGCGCCGGGTAATTGCTCAGCCGGTTGATGATGTCCTGCGCTTCATCGAGATACTGACGGCTGAGCGCCTCGGTTTTCTCCAGCGCGCCGCTGGCTTGAATCGCCGCGACGACGGCGTCTACCTCTTCGGCAGGGCTGTCTGCCGAAATGGCCCGGATCGCCGGGGCTAGGGTTTCGTCCTGCAACGCGAACAGGACAGGCAAGGTCACCTGGCCGCTGCGCAGATCGCTGCCGGCCGGCTTGCCGAGCTTCTCCGCCGATTGGGTGTAGTCGAGCACGTCGTCGCGGATCTGGAACGACATGCCGAGCTTTTCGCCAAAGCTATACAGCAGCTCGGCCGTTTCCGTATCCGCGCCAGCGGCTTTGGCGCCGATTTGCAGGCATGTGGCCATCAGTTGTGCGGTTTTGTTCTTCGATTTCTCCAAGTATTCGTCGATCGTCACATCATAGTCGAACAGGTGAGAAAGCTGCTGATACTCTCCGAGACACAGCTTGGTTGTGGCCAGGGAGGAGAGGTCGTAGACGAATTTCTCCCGTTCCGCCGAATAGACGGAGATCAGCTCGATGACCCTCGCCGACATATAATTGCCCACATGCAGCGCGCCGCTCACGCCCAGCTTGATATGCATGGCTTTTTGGCCGCGCCGCATTGGGGAATCATCGATAATATCGTCATGAATCAGAGAAGCAGCGTGAATGAATTCTGCGGCGGCGGCGAGCCGCCAGACCTTCTTCTCATCGGGATCAGGGCCGAAGCGGCTGCCGACGATAACCATCAAGGGGCGAATCCGTTTGCCGCCGGAACGAATCAACTCGACGATTGCTTTGGCCAATTGGGAGGAACGAGGGACGTCGCGATCATATTTGACCATGTTCTCAAGTTCCCGATCGACGGTTCTTAAGGGGATGTTCAGTGTTTCCTCAAGCTTCATGTCGCTTCCCTCCTAAACTTGGGCTGGCAGTCGTAGACGCAGGTGCCGAGTGCGTCGGGGGGCGTCAGATCCTCGAACACTCTCAATCCACCGCCGTCTACATCGCCTTGCTGGCGGTGCTGCGGTTGTTGTCTAGCTGCAGGAACCGTTCCCAGGCTTTGAGCAAGCGCTCGTCTTCAGGACGGCCTTCGACGCGTTTGATTTGCAGTTGTTTAATGATGGGAGCGAGATGCCCGAGCAGATCGAATTCTTCCCACTTCAGGCAAAGCTCGACGTAAAAGCTGTATAGATAGTCGCCATCCAACACTTTGCGGGTTAACGTTTCGCCGGGGGCGAGGGAGCCGCATTCGCTATGACGTTGAAGGGCGAGCTTGATTGCGATGTAAATGGATAACAGACGGCATTGGCGAACCTGCGGCATGTCGTATTGCTCCAGCAAGGTTGCCAGTGTTGCCGCTTCTGGATAGGGTAAATCCACAATAATGCCGGCTTCGGGCGATAATTCGCCCTGCAATAAGCGATAAGCGTCTTGGATAAGCTTCGGATTCATAAGGACACACACTCCTTAAAGAGGTAGTTCAAAAAAGTCATCATTGATCACGAACCAACAATAGGCAGCGTATCCGGTACCGAATCCTGACTTTTTTGAACATTCGCCTAAATGCAGGCAGGCTTGCAGGGGATCCTCACACCGATTTCGGCAAAAGGATAAAAATGAGAGTAATGTACGCCGCCAGGCGCACATTACTCCAGTTCAAGGTTTCATAAAGAGCTGCGATTATTCCGTGTATAGGTACCATCTTCGTACGAACGGGATTCGTTTCCATTGTTTCTTGAGCCAAGGAAGTACGTAGTAATCCAGACCAAACGTGCTGCCCGATCCGCCGATCAACGCGACGCCTGCGGTCATGTACCACAGCATTTCCGCCGAAGCCATGCTGGAGGACCAGATCATGACGCCCAGCGCGACGGTGGCTGCCGAAGCGACAGCGGTGAACAGGCCAACGATAATCATGATGCCGAGCGCAATTTCGGCAAACACCATAAAGAACTGGAACACAGTCGCCAAAGCGGTATACCCGCCATCTGATGTGTAGAAGAAGACATCCATAAACCAGCTTACGATGCTCTTGATAAATCCAGGTACCGGCAAGGCGGTAACTGCTGTCGAGGCGCTTTCTACCGCCGAAGCTGCCGCTTGAGCATCCACCGTTTTGGTCACTTCACCAGCGGCTTCACTGGCCGCGGAAATGACGTCCGCTTTCGGAGAGGCCGGAATCAGGAAGATGTTCGATGGATCCTTCCAAATTTTCGGAAGCTTATCGAGGCCTTCCTCGAGCCATTTGTAGCCGACGAAGATCCGCAGCGGCAGGAGCCAGAAGTTCGGCGAACGCTTCGCGAAATGGCCGCCTACGAAGCTTCTGCGATTGTTCACGTGGAAGAATTCATGCATCATATAAGTCCAGACTTTGGCAAAACCAGCCACGGTAAACAGGTAATACATATTGATTAAGTGTTTGCAGAACATGGCCATGAAGCCGCTGAGCATAAACATTTTATTCGGGAGCCCAACATTCGCAACGCCGTAGCGGCTGCCGATGCAGACCATCGTTCCGTGGAAGCCCGGTTTATAGGACTTCTTCGGCTTGCCGTGAACGTCCGCATAAATGTTGTGGGCGATAACCGGGCCGGCTTGCTCGGCGTTCTCAACCATCTGCGGTACCGGACGGGTTTCGCCTTCCGGAATGAAGAAGATGTTGTCGCCAACGATATAGACGTTCTCGTGATCGACGCTTTGCAGCTTATCGTTGGTGACGATCCGCTTGCGGCCTTCCTGCTTCACATCGAGCTTGCCAACGAGCTCGGAGCCTTCAACCCCGGCGGTCCAGACGATCGTATCCGCTTCGAGCTCTTTACCTTCGCCAAGCTGTACGCTGGTTGGGGTGACGCCAGTAATTTTAGCGCTCGTAATGATCTCTACGTTCATTTTGTGCAGACGTTTCGTCGCTTTTTCGATCAATTTATCCGGCAGGATCGGCAGGATTTTCGGAGCCATATCGGCGACGACCAGGCGAACCTCGCTCGGATCGATATAGAACTCTTTGCACAGCTCATCGCGGAATTCGGCTAATTCGCCAACCAGTTCCACGCCGGTAAAGCCGGCGCCGACGACAACAAAGGTCAGCATTTTGCGGCGTTTCACCGGATTGCTTACCTTCGCCGCTTCGCTGAACTTACGGCGCACTTGTTCTTTCAGACGTACGGCATCTTCATAGGACCACAGGGTCAAGGCATGCTCCTCAGCGCCTGGGATCCCGAAGAAGGTTGGTTTACAGCCGGTACCGATGACGAGGTAATCGTATTTATAAGTGGCTCGCTCGGAACGAAGCTCTTTAGCGTTAAAATCGATGGCATCAATGGAATCGAGGACGACATCCACTTTTTGCCCGGCAAAAATCTTCTTTAGTTCAATCTTGACGGAATCCTCCGGCGCCCGGTTCGCTGCAACCTCATGCAGCTCCGTCAGCAGCGTGTGGTAGGGATTTCGGTCAATCAGCTGGATCTCCACATCTTTGTCTTTTTTGAACAGTTTGGCCAGATGCTTGGAAGTGACTACACCGCCATAACCGCCGCCCAGAACTACGATTTTCTTCAAGAGATTCACCTTCTCATTTTAGGGTGGATGGTAATATGGGTTTATTTCGCTTGCTCAAGTGCTTGGCTAACGAGCTCGAAATGCGGTTGCAGCGTAATTGTTGCCCCGGCGATCGCGTCCGTTTTGCCCTCTTCGTTAAATGTCACGGCGGCTGGATCTTGTTTTTCAATCAGGTAAGCTTCAGCTTTGGCCACTTCTTCATGCCATTCGGCTTGAGCACCGCCGGCCTTCATTCCATATTTGCCGTCGATCGAATATTGCTTCTTGTCTTCGCCTTTTTCGTTGACGCCGCTGAAGTTCACTTTGACGATCTTGCCGGCGGCGACCACAACGTCAACGGTATCTTTCCAACCGGAATGCTCGTCGAAGGCTGCTCCTTCGGCATGGTAAGTGCCGTCTTTGTACGGGCCAACCTCAACTGGACCAGCATTCAGCGCTTGCTCCGCCAAGTTAAAAAATTCACTTACATGCACGGACACACCCGCGATGGCATCCGTTTTGCCGTCATCCCCCAAGGTGATCGCTTTGGGATCTTGCTTTTCGATCAGGTATTGCTCAACCTTCTCGGCTTGTTCATGCCATTCCGAGGAAGCGCCGCCGGCTTTCATGCCGTACTTGCCTTCTTTGGAATAGGTCACTTTATCGACGGGGGCTTTTTCGCTCAGCGCATTCCACTTGGCTTCCGTGATTTTACCTCCGGCTACCGTCAGCGTCACGTAGGATTGCCATCCGGAATCTGCATCCACTTCACCTTGGGCGAAGTATACACCGTCTTGGTATTTGCCTTGCTCTGCAGCCGTGTTATCAGCTCCTGCATTGGTTTCATTAGCGGCAGAAGTGTTGTTTGCAGGTTGCGCAGAGTTTGCGTCGTTAGCATCATTGTCCGATCCACAGCCGGCCAAGAGACCTAACAACAGCGCACTGCTCAGGATAATTGAAGCTTTTTTCATGATTGAGACCTCCAGTGAATGAAAATATATATATATTAAAATGTGAAGACATTTTAATAACGGATATCAGGTGGGTGACCCTTGAAAAAGGCTGATTTGACGAGGGGTTCGGGAGTCCCGAAACCTTTGTTCGATGGCATTTTAGCATATAAAAATAGGGCTTAATGTGAAATTTATCACATGTAGTGTGATCTAAAACAACTGCTCCAAGCGGCGGAAGCAGTACTACGTAAGGGAATGTCGTGTTCAAAGAATTGCCCAATTTTTAAAATATATATTTTTAAAAGATGGGTCGGCGAGAAGAGCGACGAATCTCCTGTACCGAAAAGAGGGCATACAAACCAAAAGTTCCAAACGTTTTATGAAAATAGTCATGACTCTAACCGATATAAAAAGAAGCGGGCATGCCCGGAAAAACGCGAGACGGAAAGAAGGCATCCTCCTTGACGGTATACAGGACGTTTATTTCGCGCCTATTACTCAATTACGCAGCAGGACTCCTGCTTGCGGTCATCGCGGTCGCGAGCCTTATCGCCGCTGCACCGCTGGATATATCCCCTTCGGACTATGCCTGGCTGATCAGAATTCTGGTCTTGTCGCTATGCTGCATGCTGGGGCTGGAATGGATGGTGTTCACCCGGCAAATCAAGCCCATCCGCAGCGTGTTCATGGAGGAAGTGGGGAGCTACCAAACACTTCAAAATGTCTATATCCGCACACATCGCCTGCCATCGCTTGCTGTCAAGCGGATTCTCGGACCTCATTTGTTTGGTTTGGTCGTCCCGGGCGCGGCCCTATCGTTGGGATTAATCCGGACCGGCCACCTATCGATTTCGCCTTACTACGTGTTGCTGGCTGCCTTAAGCGGAATACTGGTCAGCAGCATGCATGCGTTAGTCGAATATTATTTAACCTCCTATGCGATTCGTCCTGTCCTGCAGGAGTTAATTTCCTGGAGCCGCAGGATGTTTGGCAAAGATTTATCGCTGAACGGCAGGGTTATCGTCCCGGTATCTCGAAAATTAATATGGAGCTTTTTCTTGATGTGTATGGCTCCTTTGCTGCTATACAGCTTATCCATGCAGTTCCGGTTGGAGGACCTTGACCATGGAGCCTATGCCTACTGGCAGTGGGCCGGCTATGTCTTGGCCGTGAGTATTCTATTCGCAATGATTGGCTCCCGGCTGTTGGCCCGTGAGATCATGCTGCCGATTCAGCATTTGTACGAGCGGATGGCCGAGGTGAAAACCGGCAGCATTCGTACAGCGGCCAGCGATATGTTTTCGGATGAATTTTCCCGTCTGATCACGGGATTTAATCATATGCTGCGCGGGCTGCAAACTCAGGCGGCTCGAAATAGCCAACTGGTAGACAGCTACTTCGCGACGCTGGCAGCGGCGCTGGACGCCCGCGATCCGTATACGGCGGGGCACTCCCTTCGAGTAGCCGAATACGCCGTCAAAATCGGTGAGTTGGCCCAGTTGCCCGAAGAACGCATCGATGAGCTGCGCAAGTCGGCGTTGCTCCATGATATCGGGAAAATCGGCATTCGCGATGCGGTTCTGCTGAAGGAGGGCCGTTTAACCGACGAGGAATGGCAGCAGGTGAAGCAGCACCCCGTGCTTGGGGAAGCGATTTTAAAGCAGGTCGAGCCGGCAGATGCGATGGCTCCTTATTTGCCGGGGGTCCGGTCGCATCATGAGCGTTATGATGGAAGAGGTTATCCGGACGGGTTGGCCGGGGAGGAGATCCCGCTTTTCGGGCGGATTATCGCCGTGGCCGACGCCTTTGACGCCATGACCTCAGACCGGCCTTACCGGAAGGGCCTAGCAAGAGACCGAGCGATTGACATTCTGGAGCGAGGCCGTGGAACCCAATGGGATCCTTACTTCGCCGGACTGTTGGTGCAGCATTTTCGCAGCGAGACCCAAAAAAGAGTCCAGCTGATCTCGGAGAGAAGCGGGTTCTACGAGCAGGAGTGGGGAGATGGGGATCGGAATTAGCTTTTTGCTAAATCTAAGCTTGTTGATCACGGTCGCTTATTTAGCCAATATCCTATATAAATACGGTTTGCGAAAAATGCCGCAGCGCAGCCTGTACGTCCTGTCTGTTCTAATGATGATTTTTTCGGGTTGGATTTGTATCAAGTTTGGCTTCCGGCTTAATGACGACGTCAGATTCGACCTTCGGGCAGTGCCGCTAATTATAGCGGCATTTGTTTATTCCCAGCCATTAACCTTGATCGTCATCGGCGTCGGGATTGGCCTGGCCCGCCTGACGTTTGGTTTGAGCGATGCAGCGATGGCCGGTTTGTTGAACCTGACGATCTTGGGATTTGTGTGTGCCGGACTTAATCTCTGGATGCGGCGGACAAGCTACCGTTTTGCCATCAAAGGGATCGTAACTATCCTCGTTGTCAATGTGATCAACTCTCTGAACCTTGCCGTAATCGGCGTGGTGCCTCCCAAGCATTATTTGCTGGATATCATGCCGATTGCGCTACCGTTAAGCATTCTGCTCAGTTTGGGATTTGCCCTGATCCTTCGCGATTTTCAGCTTGGGGCAAGACAGAACCTGGAGCTGAAATACGCGAACGAGCTGCTCCGCAAACAGGCCGATGAGCTGCAGAAGGCCAAGATTGGGCTGGAAGACCGGGCGGAGCAGTTAGCTGAAGCATCCAGCCATAAATCGGAGTTCTTGGCAACGATGTCGCATGAATTGCGAACGCCGCTCAACAGTATTATCAACCTGGCGGAGATGATCGCCGAATCCGACGAAGCCAGCGAGGAAATTACGGAATATGGCCGGATCATTCACAAGTCGGGGGAAGAGTTGCTGCAGATCATTAATGACATTTTGGATTTGTCCAAGGTGGAGGCAGGGCGGCTGGAGATCACGAACGAGGAAGTGGTGTTGGCAGAGATCCCCGTTTGGATGCAACTGCAGTTTGAGCAGATTGCCGCTCAGAAGAAAATTGCATTTACGACCCGACTGGAGGAAAGTCTGCCCGATTCCATCATCTCCGATCCGCAGCGGATTGCACAAATCCTGCGGAATTTATTGTCCAATGCGTTTAAGTTTACGCATGAGGGACATGTAGAGCTAGACATCCGCCGCGCTCCGGCGAAGGGGACGGCCGAAGGGGAATGGCTGGTCTTCACCGTCTCGGATACCGGCATCGGCGTTGCCGAGGACAAGCAGCGGGCGGTATTCGAGGCGTTTCAGCAGGCCGACGGCTCAATTAGTCGGCGATATGGGGGGACCGGTCTGGGCCTGTCGATCAGCAGCAACCTGGCCCGCCTGCTGGGGGGGTACCTCCGCATGGAAAGCACAGAAGGGCAGGGCAGCACCTTTTCCTTCTATTTGCCCTTAAAACCCGCCCGATCCCACTGCGGCGAAGTTCATTCGCAGTCCGAGTTGCCGTGACGAAGGGGTTATCGGTAAAATGAGGAGAAGAAAGGATGGGATGACGAAAATGAAACAAGTAATTTCTACGACCGCTGCGCCAGGTGCCATTGGCCCGTATTCGCAGGGGATTCAACTGGGAGATTTGATCTTTACCTCCGGCCAGTTGGGATTGGTGCCGGAAACCGGTCAGCTTGCCGAGGGTGTGGAAGCTCAGGCTGCACAAGCGCTGCGGAACGTTCAGGCGGTATTGGCTGCAGCCGGGAGCGGATTGGACAAGGTCATCAAGACGACCGTATTTCTGAAGGACATGAATGATTTTGCCAAGGTCAACGAAGTTTACGGTTCGTTCTTCGCTGAGCCGTATCCAGCGCGCAGTGCCGTCGAAGTGGCGCGTCTGCCAAAGGATGGTCTGGTTGAGATCGAGGTTATTGCGGTTAAGTAAAATATCCCTTGCGACGGCTTTTTCGTATTATTAGGTCAACCTGAATTTCTGGTTGGCCTTTTTGTGGGGGGAGGTACCTATGTCGGCCGCTTTCCTTTCGTGATTATCCCGTTGCTTCAGGGAGTGGGGGGGATCGATCTCCGCTGCGAGGGAGTGGAGAAAACCAATCTCCGCTTCGAAAATGGATTAGATGCGCCCCCTCCCCGATTCTGAACAAAAGGGATAATCGTGCAAAAGGACGCGTGAAAGGGCCCAAGGGGGGTGGATCTTTAGTCCCGCTCATGCGAGCGCAGAAAGGCAATCCAGAGTGCGTACACGATCAAGGCTAGCGCTCCGGCGCTGGAGGCAATGGCCACAATTTGGTGCAGCTGAGGACCGGCTGCAATGGCGCCATACCCCCACGCGAACGTGAGCGGGACGATCGCGTCACGCCATCGGAATCCAACAAAGCAGGCGCTGAGGATCCCTACCACGAGCAGCAGGAGGGTGAGTCCAAGATGTGATGGAACGGAAACGGAAGCTGCGGAAATCGAGGTTGCATAAATAGAGGGATGGGTTAGCAAGGCGTCCACGCTGGCAAGAGCTGTAACGCAGATCCATCCGAAATATAAGCTGAACGGCAGGCGTACGAACCAGATCTCTGCGGCTGACGGGCGAAGGATATTCCGGGTACTGCTGTACATCGAGGCCGCCACGAACACGAGCAGGAACAACGCCAGGATAGACAGCAGGGGTTGCCGCTCCCCTAGTGTGATCCACACGATGGAGAGGGTGCAGGAAAGCAGGAAGCGCACTGGCATAGGCGTCACAGAAAACGGCTCGCGGTTAGGCTGCAGCAGCGGGTAAAGGACCCAGCCGGTCAACAGGGCATAAATGAGCAGCCATATCGTAAAAGTATAGCCCGCCGGCGTGAGGAGCACGTATAATCCGTGGGGAAACCCTTGGGGCCGGCGCAAGCCAAACGGAAGTGCTGCTGCCGCCAGGTTTGCCGCCATTAACGCCGCAAACGAGGCGAGATTCAACCAATGACCAGACCGACCGCGCAACATGGGAATACACCTCCTTGAATCTTTTTTTTGTACTAGAAATATTCCCCATTTCTCCTCAAATGATAAGGGAGAGTATAGAGAGGCAGCGGGACGGGAAGGAAGGCGGTTTTATAAGCAGCCGTTTTCGTATAAGATGTTAGTAATGAATTTGGCTAGAATTAGGATAACCGACGGGAGATCACCATGAATCAACGTCTTTATGGAATATGGCTGGGCGATGTATTGTTTTGCTTCTCCGGCGAAGTATCGGAGTCGAAGGTGGATGCTTGGACCGCCGTGCTCCGGCGCAAGGAGCTGGAGCCGGGAGTCCGGCCGTTTCAGCATGCCGTGCTTCGGTTGGCAGAGGTCAGGTATCCGGTCTCTTCCGTGCGGAGGTCATACAAGAACGGGGAGCGGCGCAGTCTGATCGGCCGATCCCTGGAAGGATTGGCTTTGCCTGTGCCGGAGGCTTGGCGTTTGCTGCTGCATTGGGACGAATCCGTCTGGGAGGAGCAGGGAATCAAGCCGGGCGCGGAAATGAGCTATTGGAGCAAGGCGGCCAAGTTCGCCTTAGAGCTGCTGCTGCGCGGCCGAATTGCGCCATCCATCCGTCCGGTGGCGGCCACCGGACGCCGCCGCGGGTCGCAGGGTCAAATGCGCGCGGCTTGGGGACCACTCCTGACCGAGCCGGCCGACGAGGCACGGTTCCGGCGTCTAGCCGGGGCGATGCCGCCGATCTGTATCGCCGCCGTGCAAACTGGGGCAGGGGCATCCTCTGAAGACGAGGGGACGCTGGAGGATCGGCAGATGGCGGTGCTGCATTCTTTTTTAACGGCAATGATTGATCACGAAGCGCGCGGGGCGGTTCAGGATTTGGGACGGAAGCTGAATGCCAGCCGGGCGGACTATCACCGGGGTTCGTCGCCGCTGGCGGAGTTGTGGTGGAACGGCTTGCTAACCGGCGCACAGCCGCCGGATATTCAAGGCAGTGCGACGGAGCTGGATCAGCTGAGTGCAGACATCGCTGCTGCTGGCGGCGGACGTCCCCGAGCTGAGGAAACCGAGACCGGCGGTCTGGAAACGGGAAGCTTGCGCCTCTGCCTGCGTGTGGAACCGTATCAGGATGGTCATGGCGAGACCGCGGAGGGTGAAGCAGCGACTGCACTTTGGCGGCTAAGCTTCTGGGCTGAGGGAGCTGAGAATCCCAGCGTGCTGCTGCCAGCCGGGCTCATCTGGAGCTATCCCGGGCCCGACATGGAAATTCACGGTCTTCTGTACCGGAACGTACAGGAGAACTTCCTGCTGCGGCTGAGCAAAGCAGCTGGGGTATCCCGGGAAGTGGCCGCAGCGATGGAGCACCCGCGCCCGCAGGATCTGCTCATGGACCCCATGGACCTGATTGCGTTCTTAAGCAAGTCGGTGCCGGCGCTGCGCAAGCTTGGCGTGAACGTGCAAATGCCAAGCCGCTGGACCCGGGAGGGACGGCGTTCCGCCAGCATCCGTATCAGAACCCGAGGGTTCGCGAGCGGGATGCCGGAGGGCGGTGGTGACGGGATGCCAAGGCTGGGAGTGGATCAGCTGGTCGCTTTTGAAGCGGAGGCGCTGCTTGGGGGGCGTGAGCTTACCCGGGAAGAGTTGATGGAGCTGGCGTCGGCGAAGCTGCCGCTCGTTTTTTTTCGCGGCGAATGGATTGAAGTGGATGCGAAGGAGATCCGGCAGGTGCTGAAGTTCATGAAGCGCCATGAAAACGGCACCTTGACCTTCCGCGAATTGATGCACCTCGCTTCCGGCGATCAGGAAGTCCAACTGGAGGGCGTGAACATCGCCGGCATCGAAACCACCGGGATGTTGTCTATCCTGATGGCAGGCGGAGCTGTTCGGCAACTCCATCCGCGTCCGGTGCCATCCGGATTAAACGGAACGCTGCGCCCCTATCAGGAACGGGGATACCAGTGGCTGGTCACGATGCGCGAGCTGGGTTTCGGTGCATTGCTGGCCGACGATATGGGTTTGGGGAAAACGGTGCAGGTGATCTCCGTGTTGTTGGATGGCGTTCAGCAGGCAGGGGCCAAAAGCTTGATCATCTGTCCGACTTCTTTGCTAGGCAACTGGCAACGGGAGTTTTCCCGGTTTGCTCCGGGGCTAAAGCTATACGTGCACCACGGGAGCGACCGTTACCGCGAGGAGCGGTTCTTGCAGGAGTACCGGGCATGCGATGTGGTTCTGACGACGTATCAGCTGGCCGGCCGCGATGCGAAGGAGCTGCGTTCGGCGGAATGGACGACGGTGGTGCTGGACGAAGCCCAGTACATCAAAAATTACGGAACCAAGCAAGCGCAAAGCGTGATGAAGCTCAGCGCGCCTCACCGAATCGCCATGACGGGCACCCCGGTGGAGAATAGGCTCAGCGAATTGTGGTCGATTTTTCAATTCCTGAACCCGGGATACTTAGGCACGCATGCCTCGTTTCGGACGCGTTACACCGGGTCTGGGGGAGAACAGCAAGCAGCCGAGCTGCAGAAGCTGCGGAAGTTGGTTGCGCCGTTTCTGCTGCGCCGGCTCAAGAGCGATCCGGACATCCGCAAGGACTTGCCGGAGAAAATCGAGCTGAAATCGTATTGCTCGTTAACCGTTGAACAGGCTCGCTTGTATCAATCGGTGACGGCGGAGCTGCTGGATCAGATCGGAAGCCAGAGCGGCATCGCCCGCAAAGGATTGGTGTTATCTTCGCTGACCCGGTTAAAGCAAATTTGTGATCATCCCGAGCTGGTTGTAGGAAGCCGGCCTGCGAAGACGGCCGCTTTTGGCCGCTCCGGCAAAATGGAACGGCTCGGCGAGCTGCTTGACATGATTATGGACAACGGAGAAGGGGCGCTGATCTTCACGCAATACGTACGGATGGGTGAACTGCTGCAGGAGCGATTAACGGAGCGGTATGGTGTACGGCCGTTTTTTCTGCACGGCGGGGTGCCGAAGGCCGAGCGGGATCAGATGGTCCGGGCTTTTCAGGAGGGCGAAGGCTCGCCGATTTTCGTGTTATCGCTGAAGGCTGGCGGCGTCGGCCTTAACCTGACCCGGGCGAATCATGTGGTCCACTATGACCGGTGGTGGAATCCGGCGGTGGAAAACCAGGCGACGGACCGGGTATTCCGGATCGGGCAGCAAAAGAACGTCGAGGTACATAAGCTGATCTGCCAAGGAACGCTGGAGGAACGAATCGACGAATTAATCGAGCGAAAAAAAACGCTGTCTGAGCAGGTGGTTGGCTCCGGTGAGCAATGGCTGACGGAAATGAGCGACGAGGAGCTGCGCAACCTGATCGTGCTGCAGGAAAGCGGACTGTTCCCGGAGGGAGCGTTTGGTTGAGCGAAAAAGATAGGATGCCGAAACAATAAGCTTGCTGAGACTTGCTGAGAGGAGGAACACGCATGACCAGGCCCAAGACGAACGCGCAGGAACTTGCCCAGCCGGTTGTCCGCTATGAAGCCGGCGGGCTGCAAGTGGAACTGGAACGGGATCATGTGGTGTTGATCCCGCTGGCCCCAGCCGCAGAGCAGGAAAAGCAAGCGCTGCTGCGCCAGCTCGCGGAGCGGCCGCGCCTTGTGGTGGCGCTGGCCGAAAGCGGGGCCGGCGGCATTGCGAAGCTGCTGCCGGCAGATCGTGCGCCAGGCGCGCCTGGCGGCGTGCGCTGCGCGTGCGGCGACCCCGGCTGCGCCCGGCTGGCGCCGGCGCTGGCCGCTGCGCGTGCGGCCTGGGCGGCCGACGCCGAGCTGCGGCTGCGCCAGCTCGGCTGGACGCGCGAGGCGCT
>NZ_JALXVO010000061.1:0-23123 GCF_025151705.1 Paenibacillus sp. p3-SID1389
GAAATAAGGCCATAAAATGGTCTTATTTTGACCCATTAGAGCGCCTACAGCGAAATAAGGGTAAAAATGTCCTCTATTACTCCGAAAACATCGCCAACCCGCCCATGAATCCGCCCATGTTTAATCCGGTCTCATCAGACATTCGTTTTTTTGCCAACTCCCCTTGACTTGGTAAAATACACATGGTATAGTATTTGAGGTTGCAAGATATTTTTGGATTGCAAGCAGAGGCCCCGGCTTCTCACCTGACCGACGCACGTGTTGGCTGGTTTTGATCCGTTCATTTATGAATGCTTATGTTCATGAAGAATTGACGATCAATGAGGGATGCGGGTATTGGGCCTGCATCCTTTTTATGTGTGTGAGTACAGGGTCCAAGTCATTACTAAGACCACTTGGAGGTGGAGGATTATCAGTAAGGAACATTTGATCAATGAAGAGATTCGTGCGAAAGAAGTCCGTCTCGTAGGCGCTGAAGGCGAACAAATCGGCATTAAGCCGCTGCGCGAAGCGCTGCAGATGGCGATGGACCTGAATCTGGATCTGGTGAACGTTGCGCCGACTGCCAAGCCGCCGGTATGCCGGATTATGGACTATGGCAAGTTCCGTTACGAGCAGCAGAAGAAAGAGAAGGAAGCCCGCAAGAATCAGAAAATTGTGGACATCAAGGAAGTGTGGTTCCGCGCGAACATCGAGGAACACGATTTCCAAACGAAACTTCGCAATGTGATCAAATTTTTGAAAGATGGCGACAAGGTAAAATGCTCGGTTCGCTTCCGCGGACGGGAAATTACCCATGCCGACATCGGGAAGAAAATTCTCGACCGCGTCAAAGATGAGGTTGCGGAAATCTCGAACGTTGAACGAGTTCCGAAGCTGGAAGGACGCAGTATGATCATGATCCTGGCACCGAAAAACTAATCGTTTGTTTTCTATATATGATCGTTCCAACAGCGGAATGACCTGAAAGAGAAAACGGGCGTCACAAACTTTGAGGGGGAAGTACAATGCCTAAAATGAAAACCCACAGCAGCCTGAAAGGCCGCTTCAAAATTACCGGATCCGGTAAAGTTAGACGTTACAAAGCGAACCGCAATCACTTGCTGTCCCATAAGTCCAAACGTGCAAAACGTGTTTTGGCTAACAGCCCTGTTGCATACGCAGGTGACGTTCGCCGCATGAAGCAGCAACTGGCGAACCTGAAGTAATTTTCGAAGGAACAATTTACACAACTTATTGGGAGGTTTTTTAAATGGCAAGAGTAAAAGGCGGATTCGTCGTTCGTCGTCGTCATAAAAAAGTACTGAAACTGGCTAAAGGTTATTTTGGTTCCAAACACCGCATTTTCAAAACTGCGAACGAGCAAGTGATGAAATCCTTGCTGTACGCTTACCGTGACCGCCGCGCGAAAAAACGCGACTTCCGCAAACTGTGGATCGTTCGTATTAATGCGGCAGCTCGCATGAACGGTTTGTCCTACAGCAAATTGATGCATGGCTTGAAGCTCGCTGACGTGAACATCAACCGCAAAATGCTGGCTGATCTCGCAGTGAACGACCTGAATGCCTTCAATTCTTTAGCAGCTGTCGCTAAAGAAAAAATCAACGCTTAAAATTCAAACGATTAAGGCGCTGTTTCCGGATCCTTCCGGGACGGCGCTTTTTTTGGGGAATAGAGCGGTCCGAGGACGATTACATAGGCAGGAGCAGAAGCGTGAATGACCGCATGGGTATGGTCGCAAAGCTGAATTTGAATGTGCTTTTTGCTGGAAATTCATGGAACGACCCCCCCGGATGAGCTTATGCGTTTGGAACAGAAGATCTTAAGTGTATGGTATGGAATTGTTGAAAATATGGAATGCTGTATAAGAACCGCACGACACGATCGTCGATCCTTACAAACCTGGGAAAATACCAATGTTTGCGCGTGAATTAGGTCTGAATGTTCGGAAATAGCGTGGTTAGCCGGATAATCTCACATGATGCGAACATTGGATGATAAATTTGTCGAAAGTAAGCGTTTTATCAAAGGTAAAGGCGAAAATTATTTAACCCAAGGTTATTAAAAGTATGGATTTTAGTATATTTTACAGGTATAATCTGTGTGTGGTCAACTTAGATTAGACTCACAAAATTTTAAGGGGGATTAACCGCAATGAACAAAGCCTTCAAACTTTCTTTACTCTTGGTGCTCGCATTTACTCTGATTTTGGCGGGATGCGGTAACAACAATGCAGCAAACAACGGCGGAACAACTAATGCAGGAAATGCCGGAAATACAGCAGACAACTCGCAAGCAGGCAACGGCGAAACGGCAACCGATGCATCGAAGATTAAAGTCGGTCTCGTTACTGACGTGGGCGGCGTAAACGACAAATCCTTTAACCAATCGGCATGGGAAGCTTTGACTGAGCTGAATAAAGAGACTGGTCTCCAAACCAAATATCTGCAAAGTAACCAAAGCTCTGACTATGTTCCAAACTTGAACCAATTCGTACAAGGCGGCTATGACTTGACTTGGTCGATCGGCTTTGACCTTGGCGATGCGACATTACAAGTTGCTCAAGCGAATCCAAACGCAAAAATGGCAATCATCGACAACGTGGTTGATGCTCCTAACGTAGAGTCCGTAACATTTGCCGAAAACGAAGGTTCCTTCTTGGTTGGCGTTGTTGCTGGTCTGACCACGAAAACAAACAAAATCGGCTTTATCGGCGGGATGGAAAGCCCGGTTATCAAACGCTTCGAAGTTGGTTTCCAAGCGGGTGTAGCTGCGGTTAACCCAGATGCAAAAGTAACGGTTACTTATGCAGGTGCATATGACAAACCGGACGTAGGTAAATCCTTGGCAAGCCAATTGTTTAACGATGGCGCAGACATCATCTTCCCGGCTGCAGGTCAAACGGGGAACGGCGTATTTAACGAAGCAGCTGCTCGTAACCAAGCCGGCGGTGCTAACAAATTGTGGGTTATCGGCGTAGACAAAGACCAATCGCTGGAATTCGGTGACGAAGTAACCCTGACTTCCATGATGAAACGCGTTGACGTTGCTGTTAAGAACGTAACTCAACAAGTCATCGACGGTAGCTTCAAAGGCGGTCAAGTCACGAACTTGACGCTGAAAGAAGACGGCGTAGGTTTGCCGGAAGAGAATCCGAACCTGAGCCAAGAAATCTTGGACAAAGTCGAAGAATTCAAACAAAAAATCGTCAATGGCGAAATTACGGTTCCTGCTGAGTAATCAGCAAGCGCAAGACATTTACGTCCGTATGGACAGTGGAATATAATTAAGTCATTCAAGCGAGCAAGGCCAGTGGATCTACTGGCCTTGTTGCTTGCGTTAATCCCATAATGGTGAGGGTGGTTTCATGAGCGCTGAAGCTCCCGTAGTCGAGTTGAAGCAAATCACAAAACGGTTTCCCGGTATCGTCGCGAACGATTCCATCAGCCTAACCTTACGCAAGGGCGAGATTCACGCCTTGCTAGGCGAGAACGGCGCGGGTAAATCAACGTTGATGAACATTTTATTTGGTCTGTATCAGCCGGATGAAGGCACAATCGAAATGAATGGCCAGCCGGTGACAATCGACAATCCCAACAAGGCGATTAAACTAGGCATTGGGATGGTGCACCAGCATTTTAAACTAGTTCATCCTTTTACGGTGACCGAGAACATCATTCTTGGCATGGAACCGAAAAAGGGACTTAATATCGACTATAAATCGGCGACCGCCCAAGTGGCGAAACTGTCGGAGCAGTACGGCCTGCAAGTTGATCCCAACGCGAAAATCCACGATATTTCCGTAGGGATGCAGCAACGGGTCGAGATCTTGAAAATTCTGTTCCGCGGCGCAGATATTCTTATATTTGACGAACCTACCGCTGTGCTGACTCCCCAGGAAATCGAAGAACTGATGGCGATTATGAGACGGCTGGTGGCAGAAGGCAAGTCCATCATCTTGATCACGCACAAACTGAAGGAAATCATGGAGATTTCCGACCGAGTTACGATTATTAGACGGGGCAAAGTGATCGATACCGTCGAAACAGCAAAGACGAATCCACAAGAACTGGCCGAGAAGATGGTGGGCCGCGGCGTGACCTTTAAGGTTGATAAAAAAGAACCGCAGATTGGCGAGCCTGTCCTGCAGCTGAGAGATTTGAAAGCGAAGGACAAGCAGGGGATTCAGATCCTGAACGGGCTGAACCTGGATGTGCGTGCCGGGGAAATCGTCGGCATTGCCGGGGTTGACGGCAACGGACAGAGCGAATTGATTGAGGCGATCACTGGATTGCGTAAAATTGATTCCGGCTCCATCAAGCTGTCGGGCAAGGAAATTGCCAACCTTCCGGCGCGCAAGATTATCGAAAGCGGGTTGTCCCATATCCCAGAGGATCGTCATAAGCACGGCTTGGTGCTGGACTTTTCCATCAGCGAAAACATGATCCTTGAGACCTATTACAAAGCACCTTACAGCAAGGGCGGTATCCTAAATCGGCGGGCGATCGACGAGCATGCCAAGCAATTGGTTGAAGCGTTTGACGTGCGTACGCCAAGCATAGAGACGAAAGCGCGCTCCCTGTCCGGGGGGAACCAGCAGAAGGCGATTATTGCGCGGGAAATAGACAAGAATCCAGATCTGCTGATTGCTGCTCAACCGACACGGGGACTGGATGTCGGTGCGATCGAATTTGTTCATAAACAGCTGATTGAGCAGCGGGATCAAGGCAAAGCGGTGTTGCTGATCTCCTTCGAGCTGGATGAAATCATGAACGTGTCCGATCGGATTGCCGTCATCTATGAAGGCCGGATTGTCGGGGAAGTGCTTCCGCACGAAACCAATGATCAGGAGCTGGGTCTCATGATGGCGGGAAGCCTGGAACGGGGAGGTCAAAGCGTTGGATAAGTTGCGAAAAATATTTACGCTAGATAGCATTATTCTTCCGATTGTAGCCATTGTGCTTGGCTTATTGGTCGGCGCGGTGGTTATGCTGGTCGGCGG
This sequence comes from Paenibacillus sp. p3-SID1389, assembly GCF_025151705.1. Classification (NCBI taxonomy): domain Bacteria; kingdom Bacillati; phylum Bacillota; class Bacilli; order Caryophanales; family Paenibacillaceae; genus Paenibacillus; species Paenibacillus sp. p3-SID1389. The sequence continues at coordinate 5,003 of NZ_JALXVO010000061.1, forward strand.
ATACAATCCGTTAGTAGCTTATGGTGCCTTGGTGCAGCGGGTCGTAGGGAATCCGTACGATTTCGGCGAAACCATCCGTCAAATCACGCCGTTGATGTTCACGGGGTTAGCGGTCGCTTTCGCCTTCCGCTCCGGGATGTTTAACATCGGTGCGGATGGACAAGTCTTGATCGGCATGACGGTGGCGACAGCGGTATCGCTGTCCTTCAAGGGATTGCCATCGGCCATCCTGGTGCCTTTAGCAGTTATTGCCGGGGGAATTGGCGGCGGACTTTGGGCTGCCATTGCGGGATACCTGAAGGCCAAACGGGGCATCAATGAAGTTATCACCACGATCATGTTGAACTGGACGGCGCTGTATCTTTCCAACTACATCATTCGTAATTTTTACCTTCTTAAGGGCCAAAACCGTTCGGAGAACATCGATGCGTCCGCTTCGATGACGTTCTTAAACGATGTGTTTAATAACGCACGGGTCCATTGGGGAACGGTAATTGCTTTGCTGACAGCCGTATTCTTCTTTGTGTACCTCTGGAAAACGAAGCAAGGCTATGAAATGCGCTCCGTGGGTCTGAACCCAAATGCGGCGGAATACGCCGGGATGAACGTCGGCCGCAACATCGTGAAAGCGATGTTTATCAGCGGTGTGTTTGCGGGTCTGGCCGGCACGTTTGAGGTGCTTGGCGTGTTTCATTATCAATCGGTGTTCGCCGCGTCTCCGGGATACGGGTTTGACGGTATCGCCGTGGCGTTGCTGGGCATGAACCATCCATTTGGCGTGGTGCTTGGTTCGATCCTGTACGGCGTATTGACGTACGGCTCGGCCGGGATGAGCTTTAGCGCCGGTGTACCGCCGGAACTGATCAAGATCGTAATCGGTTCGATCATATTCTTTATTGCCGCTCAAGGCATTGTAAGAATCGTGCTGAAGCCGTTTTACCTGAAGCGCAAGAAAGAGAAGGTGTCGTAAGATGGACGTACTTACACTGCTTGGTCAATTGCTGAACTCCACCCTTGTCTTTTCCACGGCGTTGATATTTACGGCGCTTGGCGGTATCTTTTCCGAGCGTTCCGGCGTCGTTAACATCGGCTTGGAGGGTTTGATGATATTCGGTGCGTTTGCGGCTGGCGTAGGGACCTACTATGCCCAAGAAGCAGGGATGGGCAGCTTCTCGCCGTGGGTTGGCGTGATTGCGGCGATGGTAGCGGGAGCGCTCGGCGCGCTGATTCATGCCATTGCTACGATTACGTTTAAAGCGGATCAGACGATCAGCGGGATCGTAATCAACTTCCTGGCAGCGGGCTTGACCGTGTACATCGTCAAATTGATTTTCGACGGAGCCGCTGAAACTCCGCTGGTTACCGTGTTCCATAAGGTTCCAATTCCGATTCTGCGCGATATCCCGATCATCGGGGAAGGCTTCTTTAACTCGTACCCAACGACGTATCTGGCGCTAATCCTCGTCGTGGTCATTTACTTCGTGTTGTTTAAAACGCCGTTTGGACTGCGCCTGCGTTCTGTCGGCGAACATCCAAGTGCGGCGGACACGCTGGGCGTTAACGTGACCAAAATGCGTTATATCGGGGTGCTGCTCAGCGGTGTCCTCGGAGGGATCGGCGGCGCTACGATTACGCTGACGACAACCAGTACGTTTGCCCATAATACGATCTCCGGCCAAGGCTTTATTGCGATTGCGGCCATGATCTTCGGTAAATGGAACCCGCTGGGCGCCTTTGGTGCGGCGATGTTCTTTGGCTTCTCGCAGGCGATCCGCAACTACGTGCAGTTGTTCGATTGGTCGAGAAGTATTCCGCAGGAATTTATCTTTATGATCCCTTACGTGCTGACGATTATCGTCCTCGTTGGTGCGGTGGGTCGATCCTCGGCTCCGGCGGCGCTTGGTACGCCATACGATCCGGGGAAACGTTAAGCTTCAAGTTGAAAGGATGCTACCATTGGTCAGCATCCTTTTTTTGCCCTTCTGGAGTTAGAAGCCCGTTTGTCAGCGGTCAAGGCGATGGTGTATGCCAGGGTGGAGACAGGCGCATATGCTAAGGGTGTACACAAAATAGCCGAGTCAAACGGTTCGGCCAGAGCGGTTTTCACGGCTATAGGATCTAACCTGACAGGAGGAATTCGGATGGGCAGAACGGTTACGAGAAAAGAAGCCGAGAAATGGCTGGGCAAGCAGATCGCGGCTTATAAAAAAGACGGCACGGTGGTTACAGGGAAGCTGGTGAAAATTAGCGGCAATCGCTTGATCCTCCGCCAAGCTCCCGGCAAAAAAGTCAAAACCAAAGCGTTAATCCCGCTTGTATTGTTTGATCTCTTAGCGATCGGCACCGCTCCATACGCCTTTGGCGGTTATTCGTACGGGGGGTATCCGTATGGCGGAGGCGTACCGTACGGCGGTTATCCTTCCCCGTATTTCTGGTAAGCTGGCTTAATTGCGGCTGGGCAGTCTTTTTTCCAGCTCATAACATTGGGACAACGGGATGTAACGCTGAGTCCGATATCCCAATTTGCGGTAAAAGAGGTGGGCTCGGGTGTTATCCCGGTCCACCATTACTTTTGCCCGTTGACATCCCCGGGAGACCGCGAAGTTTTCCACATGGGCCATTAACGTTTTGCCATGACGCTGCCGTTGGTGTTCCGTTGCCACCGCCATCATATCGATATATAACAGGTCGCCGTAAATAAGAAAATGGATGAAAGCGACGGGATCCGCTTCGTAGGTTGGTGACGCAATCAGCGATACGCCGCGTGACAGCCGCACTGGGAGATCCTTAAAGACCGCTTCAATATCCTGAGGAGGCATATGGGTGAAGGGGACAAGCTCCCTGCGGATGAGATCGTAGATGACGGGATCGTCCTGTTTCGGCCTTCTGTAACGAATCATACGCGAATCTCCTCCTAACCGTGCATAAGATTGGGCGCTATCTTTTATCATATGAGGGAGAGGAGGGAAAGGGTTCCTGTTGGAAACTTTAATTGTTTAGGGTATTGACGTGCGGTGTCATCTAATCATATAATGTTCCTAAACATTTGAAGCATATCTTGCAAACGGCAATGATGAGGACGAAGCTTTAAGGGCTCTTTGCTCAGAGAGTGGATGGATTTGCTGAGACCACCACCAAAATCCCTTAACTGCGAGCTCACCTCGGAGCTGTTTCCCTGAAAAGCTGCAAGCCATCCGCGGTGGCGCTTGCGACAAAGGCTTAGTAGGGGGAATCGTCTGGTCCGCGTTATGGACCACGAGTAAGGCAGCTTAGGCTTTTACTCGTCAAGGCTTGGCACTGCGAGGTGCTGGGTAAAAATGGGTGGTACCACGGAGGATTAAACCTTTCGTCCCTCGGAGCAGGAAACTGTTCCGGCGGACGGAAGGTTTTTTTAGTTTAATAAGAGTTTCAAAAATTGACTTTTAAAAAACAACCTATGAAAAGGAGGATGACTGATGAGCGCGCAAATTCCAGAAGTGCGGTCTACAGAACAATTACGAGAGAAATGGATGAAACCGGAAGTCATTTCGGGTTCCGAAATCCTGCTTCGCAGCTTGCTTTTGGAAGGTGTCGAATGCGTCTTTGGTTATCCGGGCGGAGCGGTGTTGTATATTTACGATGCGCTGTACGGATTTAAAGACTTCCATCACCTGCTAACGCGACATGAGCAGGGCGCCATCCATGCGGCAGACGGGTACGCTCGGGCTACCGGCAAAGTCGGCGTATGTATCGCCACCTCCGGTCCGGGAGCAACCAACACGGTGACGGGGATCGCCACTGCGTTTATGGATTCAGTTCCGCTGGTTGTGATTACGGGGAACGTCGTTTCCAGCCTGATCGGTACGGATGCGTTCCAAGAAGCAGATATTACCGGCATTACGATGCCGATTACGAAACACAGCTATCTGGTTCGGCGCGTAGAGGATTTGCCGCGAATTATTCACGAAGCATTCCATATCGCGAACACGGGACGCAAAGGACCGGTTCTGATCGACATTCCGAAGGACGTATCCGCAAACAAAACGTTGTTCGAGCCCGTCCAAACCATCAACCTGCGCGGTTACAACCCGACGGTGGTGCCAAACCGCTTGCAGCTGGATAAATTGGCTGCGGCGATCCAGGAGGCTGAACGTCCGGTGATTATTGCCGGGGGCGGCGTCGTTTACTCCGGCGGACATGAACAGCTGTTCGAATTCGTTAATAAGACGCAAATTCCGATTACAACGACTTTACTTGGCTTGGGTGCTTTCCCGAGCGGCCACGAGCTGTGGATGGGAATGCCGGGAATGCACGGCACGTATACGGCCAACCAGTCGATTCAACAATCCGATTTGCTGATCAACATCGGGGCGCGGTTTGACGATCGGGTGACCGGTAAGCTGGACGGATTTGCTCCGCATGCCAAAGTGGTGCATATCGACATCGACCCAGCGGAAATCGGCAAGAACGTTTATGCGGACATTCCGATCGTGGGAGACGTCAAAACGGTGCTGGAAATGCTGAATCCACTCGTATCCCGGGCGGACAAAGCGGATGCTTGGAGAGCACAAATCCAACGCATGAAAATCGAGAAGCCGCTGAAGTATAAGGACTCGGATACGGTGCTGAAGCCGCAGTGGGTCATCGAGATGCTGAACGAAACGACAGGCGGCGATGCGATCATCACGACCGACGTAGGTCAGCATCAAATGTGGACGGCCCAGTACTACAAATTTAATCAGCCTCGCTCCTGGATCACTTCGGGCGGCCTCGGAACTATGGGATTTGGCTTCCCTGCCGCTATTGGTGCACAAATGGGACATCCCGATCGGCTGGTGATCTCGATCAACGGTGACGGCGGCATGCAGATGTGTGCTCAGGAGCTGGCGATCTGCGCGATCAACAACATTCCGGTCAAAGTCGTGGTTATCAATAACCAGGTACTCGGCATGGTTCGCCAATGGCAGGAATTAATTTATAACAACCGCTACAGCCATATCAATCTCGAGGGAAGTCCGGATTTCGTCAAACTGGCGGAAGCTTACGGCGTCAAGGGCCTGCGGGCAACCAACAAAGAAGAAGCCAGACGCGTATGGCAGGAAGCGCTCGACACGCCGGGACCGGTACTGGTGGAATTCGTGGTCAGCAAAGAGGAAAATGTATATCCGATGGTTACCCAAGGCTCCACCATTGATCAAATGTTGATGGGGGACAGTGAATGATGATGAAAAGCCATGCGATCTCTGTTTTAGTGAACGACCAGCCAGGTGTTCTGCAGCGTGTTGCCGGCCTTTTCGGACGGCGCGGTTTTAATATCGAGAGCATTACCGTAGGGCAATCCGAGGAAGCAGGCTTGTCCCGGATGATCATCGTCACGCAAGGGGACGACAAAACGCTGGAGCAAATTGAGAAGCAGCTCTACAAACTGATCGACGTGATCAAAGTTGTGAATCTCAGCTCCAGACCGATGGTGGCGCGCGAGCTCGCTTTGATCAAGGTTAAAGCGGAGCCGGCGGAGCGCCCGGAAATTATGGGCGTTGTCGAAACGTTCCGCGCCGCCGTCGTCGATATCGGGACGCACAGCATGATCGTCCAAGTAGTGGGCGATACCGAGAAAATCGATGCAATGATTGAATTGCTCCGTCCATACGGGATCCGGGAGCTGTCGCGCACCGGCGTGACCGCCATGATCCGGGGGAACGCGTAAAACGTAAACAAGGCTTCACCAAAGCTCATTGACACTACAGTAGAATTGCCGCCGCGCGCGGCTTCACCTCTCCGCTCGCTGCCGAGCGGGTGTTTGAGGGGATCGATCAAGCCAAGAGTTCACTTTACCGCTTCAAGGCGTCGGTCCGTTGAAATACCCGCTCGTTACAGGCGGAGGAAACCATATTATACTAATTATCAAGGGCACAGCTTGACTGTCCCGCAAATCTTAGGAGGGCATAAGAAATGGCAGTTACTTTGTACTATGAACAAGATGCAGATCTCAGCGTATTGAAAGGAAAAACCATTGCTATTATCGGTTACGGCAGCCAAGGACATGCCCATGCGCAAAACCTGCGCGAAAGCGGACTGAATGTCATCGTTGGCCTGCGCGAAGGTAAATCCTTCACCAAAGCGAAGGAAGACGGTTTTGAGGTATTGTCCGTTGCGGAAGCAACCAAACGTGCAGACGTTGTGCAAATCCTGATGCCGGATGAAACGCAAGCTGCGGTTTATAACAGCGAAATCGCTCCTAACCTGAAAAAAGGCGCCGCATTATTGTTCGCTCACGGCTTTAACGTACATTTCGGTCAAATCGTACCTTCCCCGGACAATGACGTGTTGCTCGTTGCGCCAAAATCCCCAGGTCATATGGTTCGCCGTACTTATGTTGAAGGCTTTGGCGTTCCCGGTCTGATCGCGATCCACCAAGACGCTACCGGCAAAGCGAAAGAAATCGGACTCGCTTATGCGAAAGGGATCGGCTGTACGCGTGCAGGGGTTATCGAAACTTCGTTCCGTGAAGAAACCGAAACCGACCTGTTCGGTGAACAAGCTGTATTGTGCGGCGGTGTATCTGCCTTGATCAAAGCCGGCTTCGAGACGCTGGTTGAAGCAGGTTATGCTCCAGAAATGGCATACTTCGAGTGCTTGCACGAAATGAAGCTGATCGTCGACCTGATTTATGAAGGCGGCTTGGCGACCATGCGCGATTCCATCTCCAACACGGCGGAATACGGCGACTATGTTACTGGCCCGCGCATCGTAACGGAAGAAACGAAGAAAGCGATGAAAGAAGTGCTTTCCGATATCCAACAAGGGAAATTCGCCCGTGACTTTATCCTGGAAAACCAATCCAACCGTGCGTTTCTTACGGCAACTCGCCGCAACGAAGCGAACCATCCGATCGAAGTGGTTGGCAAAGAGCTGCGCGGTTTGATGCACTGGATCAAGAAATAAGCGGTATACCGCTCCTATTGTAAAACGTAAGATAAGTATTAACCTGAATATCCAATGCGGCCGTGCCTAATGCGTGAGCCGCATTGGAGCTTTTCGGAGGAGGTGCATGGCATGCGCAAAATCTACATTTTTGATACGACGCTTCGGGATGGGGAGCAGTCTCCCGGAGTCAACCTGAATACTCGCGAAAAGCTGGAGATCGCCTATCAGCTGGAGAAGCTGGGAGTCGACCGGATTGAAGCGGGCTTCCCTGCAGCTTCGCCCGGGGATTTGGCCGCCGTGAACGCCGTGGCGCGTGCGGTTAAGAAGTCGACGGTGATCGGTTTGTCGCGTTCGCGCACCCAGGATATCGATGCGGTCCGCGAAGCGCTGCAAGGAGCGGAAGACCCTTGCATTCACTTGTTCCTGGCCACCAGTCCGATCCACCGGCAATATAAGCTGAAGATGAGCAAAGAACAAGTACTGGAAACCGCGCAGGCGGCACTTCGTTATGCGAGCAAGTACTTTTCCAAGATCGAATTCTCCTGCGAGGATGCCGGCCGGACTGAATTGGATTTCCTCTGCGAGATGACGGCGATGGCTATCCGCGAAGGCGCATCGGTGGTGAATATCCCAGATACGGTAGGGTATTTGTATCCGGAAGAATACGGCAACATCTTCCGTACGCTGAAGGAGAAAGTGCCTGGGATCGAGAAAATCCAGCTGAGCGCCCATTGCCATGACGATTTGGGCCTGGCGACGGCGAACTCGCTGGCGGCCATTTTGGGCGGCGCAGACCAAATCGAAGGAACGATCAACGGGATCGGGGAGCGGGCCGGCAACACCGCGCTGGAGGAAGTGGCGATGGCGCTGGAAACCCGGTTTGATTTCTTCGGAGCCAAGACCACGCTTGAACTGTCGGAAATCGCCCGTACGAGCCGGCTCGTCAGCCGCTTGACCGGGATGGTTGTGCCGGGCAACAAGGCGATTGTGGGCGCAAATGCGTTTGCCCATGAATCCGGCATCCACCAGGACGGCATGCTGAAGGAGAAAACCACTTACGAAATCATGTCGCCGGAGACGATTGGGCTCAAGGAGAGCAAGTTAGTGCTGGGCAAGCATTCCGGCCGCCACGCTTTCCGCGAGAAGCTGGTCGATATGGGGTATACCTTGGACGACGAGCGGTTAAATGAAGCTTTCGCCAAATTCAAGGCGCTCGCCGATAAGAAGAAGGAAATCACCGACGAAGACCTGCTGGCGATCGTTGAGGAGAAGCTGGTTGATACGCCGGAGGAATTCCGTCTCGAGACGATCTTTGTTTCTTACGGCAACGAGGCAACGCCTGCAGCGAAGGTGCGGCTGGTCACCCTTGGCGGCGACATCATCGAGAAGGAAGCCGAAGGCAACGGTTCGGTTGATGCGATTTATAACGCCATCGACCTGGCTTCCGGCGAGGAAGTCAAGTTGGCGGATTACTCGATCAAATCGGTTAGCCAAGGCAAGGATGCGCAGGGCGAAGTGCATGTCGTGCTGACGCAAAACGGCATCTCCGTACAGGGCCGCGGCATTAGCACCGACATTTTGGAAGCAAGCGCCCGCGCTTATGTCGATGCTATTAACCGGTTGATTGAGAAGAGAAAAACCCACTCTACGATTCAGGCGTAACTCCTACGTGGATGTGCGGTTACAGCGGAGCTGATTCATTCAGCTTCGCTGTTTTTATTTTTGCTTATAGTTAAAACCTATGACCTTAATAGATTCTATATCTTTGTCTATCCTTACCCGGTGTGTTACAACTGAAGAAGAGGATGTTCACGAAAGGGAGCTGGAAGCAATGGCAGAAGTCAAGAAAATCGCAGTCATCGCGGGTGACGGCATCGGGCCGGAAGTGGTGGCTGAAGCGGAGAAAGTGTTGAAACGGACAGAGGAACTGTTCGGATACCAGTTTGAAACGGAGCATGCGTTGTTCGGCGGGATCGCCATCGATGAGAAAGGAACGCCGCTGCCGCAAGAGACGCTGGAGATTTGTCAAAAGGCTGATGCTGTTCTGCTCGGGGCTGTAGGCGGTCCAAAATGGGACAACAATCCGAAGGAGCTGCGCCCAGAAACCGGCCTGCTCGGTATTCGTAAAGCGCTCGGCTTGTTCTCGAACCTGCGTCCGGCGGTGGTATTCGATTGCCTGAAGGACGCTTCGACGCTGAAACCGGAAGTGCTTGAAGGGACGGACCTTATCGTTGTGCGTGAGTTGACCGGCGGCATCTACTTCGGTGAGAAATACCGCCGCGATACAGAGCAAGGTCAAGAAGCCGTGGATACCTGTGCATATAACGTAAAAGAAGTTGAGCGGATCGTTCGCCAAGCGTTTGAGATTGCCCAGAAGCGCCGGAAGAAGCTGGCTTCGGTAGATAAGGCCAACGTGCTGGAAACGTCGCGGTTGTGGCGTGAAGTCGTGAACCGGATCGCACCGGAATATCCGGACGTTGAGCTGGAGCATGTTCTGGTGGATAACTGCGCGATGCAGCTGCTGCGCCGTCCTGCCAGCTTCGACGTAATCGTAACGGAAAATATGTTCGGCGACATTTTGAGCGATGAAGCGGCCATGTTGACCGGCTCGATTGGCATGTTGTCCTCCGCTTCCTTGGGCGAAGGCAGCTTTGGGCTGTATGAGCCTGTACACGGTTCGGCACCGGACATCGCAGGCCAGAACCTGGCGAACCCGATTGCGACGATCTTGTCCGTTGCGCTGATGTTCCGCTTAACCTTTGGCTATGCTGATGCAGCCGACGCGATCGAAGCCGCTGTAACCGACGTGCTGAATGCCGGACATCGTACCGGCGACATTGCCGTTGACAAGAGCAAAGCGATTGGTACAAAGGAAATGGGCGATCTGATCGTAGCTGCGATGAAGAAATAAATCAATCTGCATGGGGCCGTTTGATTGACTTTGGAAATGGCCGATGTTACCATGTGGGAAGAAATAAGAAGAAGGACCCCCTGTTTGAGCCTGGCTCAAATCGGGGGTTTTTTGCCCAGAAGCTTTCTCTGGCGAAGGATTGGCCAAACTCCCAGGATTTACAATCCATACGCAGGAATTTGAAGCAAGCTTCACGAATAAATTATATGAAAATCCCGGCTTCAGGGAGAGCCAGGAAGAGGAAATGAACCAAACGCGGGAAGGGGTGAAGGGGAATGAGCTTTTGCTGCGGAGCCAGCATGCTGGGGACAAAGGGCACCTTAAAGCATTATCGCACGCAGGTACATAATGTGCCCCTGTTATTTTGCCCGGTGTGCCACCGGGTTGAGGTTCATTATAAAGTGGAGAACGAATACGAAATTCTGGCCGAATACGCGCATGGTGACGGAGTGGCGGAGATTGATTTTCAGGATTTTGTGATGGAGGACGATGACTCCATTTTCGGAAATTGCGTAAATCGGGAAGATGAAGATCCCTTGGCCATTGTGCAGAGCCAAATCGATATTTCGCTGGACCTCATGTCTGTTGCCAAACAAATCGGCGACGAGAAATGGACGGAGGAGCTAAAGAAAAGGCTGGCGGTCATGAGCCGTCGCCGGGCCCGGCTGCTACACAACAATCGTTAAATCCTAGAAATAGTCTTCCGGAAGGGAGACTATTTGCATTTTTTTAGGACTATGGTAGTCGTTTTGCGTTGATCCCACTTTTTTCGACAGTTTCTCTGATTGACGGTATTTGGAAAACTTGATTATGATTGAAACAGGTGGCTTTTGACTTATCGGGAATTGAACCATGGACAAGTATGGCATCGCCTGGTGCGAAATATGACATAGATCGCATAACAAGGTTGAGGTGAGTGCACCGCGTCAGGGTAAAGGTCATCTAGGTAGTGATGGTATGTTGTCTTGCAAGGCAAAGTACATCATTTGAATAAAGGGGGAACCAAGCTTGTTGAGTGAATTTCAAGAGACATTGCTCCAGTCCGTCAAAGCATACCAATCGCCCCAACTCGTAAAAAACAAGTATGAGAACGTACTCCAACACCTGGACAGCGGAATCATGCTGTTTGACTGTGATGGGGTTCTAACCTTTATCAATGTACAGATGGCCAAGCTGCTTGAAATGCCGCGCCAATCCCTGATCGGCTGTAATTTATTGCAGCTGCTGCGGCATCCGCATCTCAACCAATTTAAGAAGCGTAAGATCTTGCGTATTTACCGGGAGACTATCTTTCACCGCAAAAAGTACCATGAGTTAATTGACGAATACGGCAGACATTGGCTGATTACGGTTACATACGGGGATCAGATGGATGGGGATTTTCTGCTTAGCGTCAAGGATGTTTCTGATTTTAAACGGATCGAACAAACGGCTTATCAGAACGACAAGCTGGCGATGCTTGGAAAAATTTCCGCGGCGATTGCGCATGAAATTAGGAATCCGCTTACAGCGATCCGCGGATTTATTCAGTTGCTGCGGCCTCATTTGCTGCAGCTGGGCAAGGATGAGTATGCCCGGATTATCTTAACGGAAATCGACCGGGCGAACGATATTATCCATGAGTTTCTAAATTCTTCGAAGCCTTCGGCTCCGCAGAAATCGACGGTCAACGTTTCTTCCTTGTTGAAGGAGGTTGTTCTGCTTACGGAGAGCGAGGCGTTGATGAAGGGATGCCAAATGATCCTTCACGAGCCAAACGAGGAGCTGCTCGTCTCCATCGATGTTAAGCAGATCAAGCAGGTGCTGCTGAACATTATCAAAAATGCGATGGACGCCATCGCCGAAGTAGGCGGCGACCACCAAGGGGTGATCGATATCCGGGCGGAGAAGGAAGGCAAATCGGTTTGTATCTCGATACAAGATAACGGCGGCGGAATGGACAAGGGGATGCTAAGCCGCTTGTTTGATCCGTTTTTTACGACGAAGGAGAAGGGAACGGGATTGGGATTGTCGGTGAGTTACCGGATCATCCGGAACCATCGGGGGAACATTTCCGTGGACAGCTTAAAAGGAGCGGGAACGATCTTTACCGTTTCGCTCCCGCTGGCATTATAAATTAATCTTTAGGGCCTTTGGCCGCAGATGGCGTAGAGGACGCCGCGTACTTCCCGCAAGCTGCAGAACAGGACTTCTGCTGCGAGCAGGAGGCGCAGGCGCCTTTTTTGCTTTTCTTGAAGCCGCGGTATAACGCGAAGGCAGCATATCCAAAAATAGCGGTAAGGATGATGATGTCGGCCATAACAGGCAGCTCCTTTCGTTTATCGAATTTTGCTTAAGCCAGTCCGAATCCTAGCCGCCATCCGATCTGATAGATCAAGAAAGCCACGAGGTAAGCCAGCGTCAGCGAATAGCCGATAGCAAATAACGTCCACTTCCAGGAAGCTGTTTCTTTGCGAAGAACGCCAACCGTTGCAAGGCACGGGGTGTACAGCAGAACGAAGGCCATAAAGCTGTAGGCCTGCAGCCCGGTGAAGGATGCGGCAATTTGGCCTTGCAGTCCGGCCATATCCGGAACATGGTAAATGATGTTCATCGTTGATACCACGACCTCCTTGGCCATAAACCCGGTAATCAGCGCTGCCCCGGATTGCCAAGTGCCGAAGCCTAGCGGCTGCATGACGGACGCGAACAAGCCGCCGATGGCTGCGAGGAAGCTGTCATCCATGTTGTCCGCGACGCCACCCGGACCAAGGTACGTGAGCAGCCAGATCAGCACGGAACCGCCGAGAATGAAGGTGCCGGCTTTGCGCAGGAAGCCTTTGCCCTTCTCCCAGGTGCTGCGGAACAGGGTGACGCTTTGCGGCATCCGATATGGCGGCAGCTCAACGATAAAGAAGGAACGTTCGTTTTTGAACAGGAACAGCGAGAACACTTTGGCCAACCCAAGCGCCAGCACGATGCCAAGCATATACAGAGAAAAGACGATCAGACCTTGCGACTCAGCGAAAAAGATGCCGGCAAATAAAGCGTAAACCGGTAACCGCGCGGAGCAGGACATCAGCGGAATGAGCAGCATGGTCAGCATCCGTTCCTTCGGCTGCTCGATGCTGCGGGAAGCCATAATCGCCGGCACATTGCAGCCAAAGCCTAGGATAAATGGAATTAACGCTTTGCCGTTTAGACCGACGATTTCCATCAATTTATCCATCATGACGGTAATCCGGGCCATGTAACCGGAGTCTTCAATGAAGGAAATGATCAGGAACATGATGAAAATCTGCGGAATAAACACCAGTACGCCGCCAACGCCGCCGATGATGCCGCCCGTGATCAACGCCTGCGTGAAGCTTGAAGCCCCTATGCCGGTCAGCAGACCCTCCACACCGCTGATCAGCGGACCGCTGATGAACCCGTCCAGCAGATCAGAGAGCGGGTTGCCGAGCCAATCAAACGTCAGCTGGAAAGTGAGGTACATGAAAACCATAAACAGCGGGAGGCCGAGAAACGGATGGGTGACAATACGGTCGATGCGTTCGGTCATCGAGTGCGGTTTCTTCTGTGAGGCATCCACGGCTTCACTGCAAATGTTCTGAATCCGCTGGTTCCGGACGGAGCGGATATACGCTTCCGCGGAGGAAGCCAAATCGTTCGCAGCCAGCTTCGCTTCTACTTCGGCCCGGATCTTCTGCAGCATGTGCAAGTTGGTCTGCGGCGGAAGCGCGGAGATGACCGCCGGGTTGTCCTCCAGTACCTGCAAGGCGATCCAGCGTAAGGCCGGACGTTGTTCCTCCCAGTCTGCTGCAAGCTCACGCGTGATGTCGTGAATGGCTTGCTCGATCACTTCGCCATAATCGATCGTAAATTCCGGCTTTTGCGCCGATTCAGAAGACTGTTGTTCGATTGCCCGCAGCACTTCTTTACTGCCTTTGCCGGTACGTGCAATCAGCGGGAGAACGGGAACGCCCAGCAGGGCCGCCAGCTTCTCTGGATCCACCTTCAACCCGCGGGCCTCGGCAACGTCTATCATATTTAACCCGATGATTACCGGTTTGCCGTATTCCAGTAGCTGCAGCGTCAGATATAGGTTACGCTCCAAGTTAGAGGCATCGACGATATTCACGAGCACGGAAGGGGGCTCGGAGGCCAGGTACTCGGCTGCAATCCCCTCATCTCGGGACAAAGGATGCAGGGTATAGATCCCGGGCAGGTCGGTGAGCAGTCCGGTTGTGCTTCGCAGGTGCCCGACTTTTTTCTCCACCGTTACGCCGGCCCAGTTCCCGACATATTCGTAAGAGCGGGTTAAGGCATTAAACAGTGAGGTTTTCCCTGTGTTCGGGTTCCCAATGAGTGCGGCGTTGTTCATGAGACTGCCACCTCGATATGGGCCGCTTCCTTCTGGCGGATGCCCAGCAGTTGCCCGGCGCATTCCAGCGTGACCGGACCGCCCCATAAGCAGTACCGTTTCACGACCACGCGGGATCCTTCCCGGATCCCGAGATCCGCGAGGCGCCGTTTCAGGATCGGGTCCATATTGCCAATTTGCGTGATGGCACAAGTGGTCCCGGGTTTCAAACCTAGCAGGCAGCATCGGCAAGGTTTCATGAAAACTTCCTCCTTCGTCATGTAAGTAAGCCGAAAACGGCTGAAAAATCTAGTTGATTAAACGCTATTGAGAATCAATCTCAATTAAATTCACAAGTAATATAGCACGCACCGCTGGCCCATACTGTGATTTACTTCATAACGAAGAATGGAAACTTCGTGATCCAAAGATGACTTTTCGAACAACTGCTAAAATAAAAGTTCGAAAAGTCAGGTTTGAAGCACCGAGAAGGTTGGATGAAGCTGGGACTGAGGAGCGGAGCGTACGTTTTGGGTACGTGAGCACCGGAAGGCCCGGCTGAATTCAAGTTTCGACGTCGATAGAAACTTCTTGATATACTTCGTGATCCAAAGATGACTTTTCGAACAACCTTTAGTAAGATGGATAGTAAAACGAAACGATGGAGAGGAATATGCCAGATGAAAGCCAATAAATGCAAAATCGTCGACTGCACCATCCGTGATGGAGGACTGGTGAACAACTGGGACTTCAGCGTAGAATTTGTCCAAAAATTGTACGCGGGCCTGAATGAGGCGGGTGTGGATTATATGGAAATCGGCTACAAAAACTCGCCGAAGCTGCTGAAAGGCGCCGATGAAGCCGGTCCTTGGCGGTTTCTGGACGACGATTTCCTGCGCAAGGTAATTCCTCAAAAAGGAACGACGAAGCTATCCGCACTGGTCGATATCGGCCGGGTAGACGAAAACGATATTTTACCGCGCAGCGAAAGCCTGCTCGATTTAATTCGAGTTGCTTGCTACATTAAAGATGTGGACAAAGCCCTGCAGCTGGTGCAATTGTTCCATGATCGCGGCTACGAGACGACGTTGAATATTATGGCGTTGTCCAACGTGATGGAGCATGAGCTGCTGGAAGCCTTTGAGATGATCAAAGATAGCGTCGTTGACGTTGTCTACATCGTTGATTCCTACGGAAGTCTCGATTATAAAGACATGGAGCATTTGGTCAACAAGTTCAAAACCCATTTGCCAGGTAAACGGCTAGGTGTTCACACCCACAACAACATGCAGCTGGCTTTTTCCAATACGCTGGTGGCCGCTGAAAATGGGGTTGAACTGCTGGATGCCTCTGTGTATGGCATGGGACGCGCGGCCGGCAACTGTCCAACCGAGCTGCTTGTGACCCATCTGAAGGGTACGAATTACAAGCTGCGCCCTGTACTAGAAGTTCTGGAGGAGCTCTTGATCCCGCTTCGCGAGAAGGAAGAGTGGGGGTACCTGATCCCTTACATGATCACGGGGACGCTTGACGAGCATCCGCGTTCCGCGATGGCGCTGCGGGCTTCGGACGACAAAGACAAAGTCGTCGATTTTTACGATAAGCTGACGACGCCGGAGACAACGGTTCATCGTCCCAAAAAATCATAAAAATTAAGCCCGGGCCTTGTGTCCGGGCTTCTATTTTTCCTCGACAAATTTGAGAAGAAGGCAGGAAATAAGCGGAATATGTTGAATAGTAGACTCATGACGGATCGATAAGTACTTACCTCCGGAGGTTGATACGCATTGAGGATTAGGGCAGAGGAACGAACGACAATCATCCAAGGGGTAATCGGATTGGCGGCGATGATCGGGGTTGTCCAGTTGTCGGCATGGAACGGATATCCGCCGGGGACGGACGCGGTTGTTCAGACGCTGCATCTTTTGGCAGGCCTCATGTGCCTGGCCGTATCATTCGCCATATTTGCGCAGGGATGGATTCTGTTTACCGACAAACTTTCCAAGCAGCGGCTTTACACGGCCGTTTTATTTTCGATGATCGGGATATTGGATATCCTGTATACCGTTTTATACGGTGACATCTCGCTGCTTGGCTTCGAACCGAGCGAAAATTTGGCGACCTGGTTTCTGGTGATCTCACATTTGCTAGGGGCCTTTGGGATGCTGCGGATCTTTGCTGCAACGGACCAGCAGGTGTCCGGACAGCAGAAAGTGACCATGTTTGTCAGTGCCGTCTTGGTGACACTGGCAGGTCTGTTTGTGTTAAACCGGTACCAAGACCGCTTGCCGACATTATTTGAAACGGAGCTTCTACAACTGGTTTTGCAAGCGGGGATTCCTCTGCTCTACCTCCTCGTGGCTACGGCTGTCCTTTATCGGCATCGGGCAGAGCGCCCGCCGGCGATGATGACGGTAACCCGGTCACTGCTCTTCATGGCGATGGGGCATGTCTTGCTGACCTGTCCGCCGGGGCATGTTGAGGGGTTAACCCAGGCGGCGGGGCAATGGTATATGGGCATTTCGTATTACATCGTATTAAAAGGGGTTTACCGGCTGACGATTGAAGAACCGTTGCGCGGCAAACTGCTCGTGGAAGCCCAGATGAAGCATATGGCTTACCATGATGATTTAACCGGACTGCCGAATTTGCGGCAAATGAAAGAGCAGTTGGACGAGCTCTTGGGATTTACGCGGGCTTGTATCGGCGTGGCGGTTATCAATATCGACCGGTTTAAGGCGATTAACGACTCGTTGGGTTACAGCGCGGGGGACAAGGTGTTGACCGAGCTGGGAAGTCGGTTAGCGGTGCTTGAAGGCCCTCAGCAGTGGGTGTACCGGATGGGCGAGGACGAATTCGCCGTGGTCTTCTCCGAGCTGCCGGATGCTGCGGCCGCCGAGGACCGGGCTAAACAGCTGTTAGCCTCTGTAGATCCGGGGGTACTCATCGACGACACCGAATACCATATTTCCTTGAGCATGGGTTTGTCCGTATTTCCGAATGACGCCGACTCAGTGAACGAGTTGATCCAATTTGCCGATATGGCGGTGCACCATGCTAAGGAACAAGGCGTGGAGTTTCTGCGTTATCATGCAGCGATGAAACAGCGTACCCAAGCGAAGGTGGAGCTGGAGAACGATATGCGCAAGGCGCTGGAGCGGGAGGAATTTTTCCTGGAGTTCCAGCCGCAGATTCGTTTGGATACGGGGAAAATGGTTGGGATGGAAGCGCTTGTCCGTTGGAACCACCCGAAGCGGGGACTGATACCGCCAAGTGAATTCATTCCGCTGGCCGAAGAGAGCGGGCTGATCGTTCCTCTCGGCGAGTGGGTGCTGAAGACGGCTTGCCAGTATAATAAGAAATGGCAGATGGACGGTTTTGAACCGGTTTGCGTATCCGTCAATTTATCGATGCGCCAGTTCCGGCAATATAATTTAGCAGAGCACGTGAACGCGATCCTGCGTGAGGTAGGGTTAGATCCGCAATACCTGGAGCTGGAAGTGACGGAAAGCATGACATACGATATTGAAACCGCGCTAGATCAGCTTCATCGCTTGAAGCGTTTAGGGATACATATCAGCATCGATGATTTCGGCACAGGCTACAGCTCGCTTTATTATTTGAAAAGCCTGCCGATCGATCGGTTGAAAATTGACCGCGCCTTCGTCAAAGAGGTCATGTACGACGGGAACGACGCGGCGATCGTCTCCACCATCACCACTATGGCACATCACTTAAAGCTGAAGGTGACGGCCGAAGGCGTAGAGAACGAGGAGCAGTTGGAGTTTCTGAAGCGCCAACGTTGCCACGAAGGACAAGGATATCTGTTTAGCAAACCGGTGTCTGCCGGTGTGCTGGAAAGCGAGTTCCTTAGCCGGTTAGCCGGCTAAGGAATTTTTTTTAAGATATCAGAAAGTATAAACTTCGGGGCATTGGCATCCTGATATCGCAAGAAAAACTTC
>NZ_JALXVO010000062.1:0-23066 GCF_025151705.1 Paenibacillus sp. p3-SID1389
TCTCACGTAGCAGGATATGTCCTCAAAAACGACTTTTCAGCGGAAATGAACTATACTTTTACATTTGACAGGTCAAAAATAGCGGTTTTTAGCCAAAATGAACTGCACTTTTACATCTCGTGGCGGTGGTGGTGCAAAAAACAGCAGTTAGTGGTGCAAAAAACATCAGTAGGTGGAGCGATCTGCGCCAGTTAATGATGCAAATTGTGCAGCTGGTGGTGCGATTTGCACTAGTCGATAATGCAAATTGCGCCAGAATGTAGTGCGATTTGCGCCAGCTGATGATGCAATTAGCGGCAATTGTGTGGTGCAATTAGCGGCAGTTAGCTCACCGCCGACCGTGAGCACTGTCAGCGACCGCCAGTGACCGCGACCGATCTTATTAGACCGTTGCAGCCCTCCGCCGAGCACCCCAAAAGAGAGGAGGCCGCCTCTCGAGTAAGTCCACCCCCACAGGGCAGGCCTGCCTCAAGCTGCGCCCTCCGACCTCACGGGCAGGAGCCCGCCTGCAGGAAGGACTCCACCAACCTTAGGGTTTGGAGTCCTTCGCCACTAAAGGCTACCAGCCTCAAGGGCTGGCCGCCTCCAGGTTCACGCCGCTGCTGCCTGCGTTCGCCCCGGTACGGCCCGAGCTGCCGCTGTCGTCGTTGCTGCCGCCGTTGTCCTCGGCACCGTCAGCATCGCTGCCGCTGCCCGTCCCGCTTTCCTCAGCTTTGTTAAATACGTCCTGCACGTATTGCTTTAATTCATCTTCGCTGCGAACGCCAAGGACGGACGAGCCGCCAACGGTTTTCTCAACCAGCAGTTCCATCGGCGGAATTTGTTCGCTGGCGACCATTTCTGTGTCATACCCGACGGTAGCCAGCTTCCACATATCCTGAACCGACAAGTTCGTGTCGATGTAAGGATTGATTTTCTCCAGAATCGAAGGCAGCTTCATAATTGAAGTCGTCGACTTCAACTTTTCCGCCACCGCCTTCAGGAAGTTACGCTGCCGCTCGGTCCGGGTGTAGTCGGACAGGGCGTCGTGCCGGAAGCGGACGTATTGCAGCGCGGTTTTGCCGTCGAGGTGCTGCTGTCCTTTTTTCAGATCGATATCGTATTCATGGTTATCCGCTTTGCTGGTGTAGTGCATATCTTTTTCCACATAAAAATCAACCCCGCCGACCGCATCCACCAGCTCAATGAATCCTTGAAAGTCGGTATACACATAATATTGTATCGGGATGCCCAGCAGGTCGGAGACTGCTTGCATCGCCGTATTGGGTCCATGCGTAATCGCCGTGTTGATCCGGTCCGAACCGTGCTCCGGAATTTTCGTGTACGTGTCACGCAAAATCGAGAAGAGGTAGGCCTTCTTGCTCACAGGGTCGAGGGAAGCGACCAGCATGGTGTCCGAGCGGGGGATTTCCCCTTTCTTCAAACCGCGCGCATCGACGCCCATCAGCAGAATGTTCACCCGATCCTTGCCTTCCCATTTGGGCGGTTCCGGCACTTTCGTTTCGGTTGGCTGCACGTTATAGAAAGGAGACTGTTCTCCTTCTTTTTGAAAATTGTTCACTTGGTTATAGAGGGCCGTAAAATAGTAGGCTGCAAAGGCAGCGAGAGCGACAACCACTCCGATCACAGACCAGAGAATCGCCCGTTTTGTGCGTTTCGTCATTGGGTTCGTTCCTTTCAAGTCATGCGATAAATTCGGTTTCTATTATAGATATACTACATGTCTTTCCATTATAATTTTTTTTGTAAATACAATCAATTTCAGGGTTGGAGAGGCCAGAGGAGGAAGGAGCATGTCGGAACAAACGCAACAAGTGCAAATCGGTCAGCCCGTTCCGGATTTTCAATTGCCCGCAGCCAACGGGGAGGAAATCTCATTATCGCAATTTCGCGGCCGGAAGGTCGTTCTTTATTTTTATCCCAAAGATGCTACCCCAGCTTGTACCCAGGAGGCTTGTGATTTCCGCGACCTTGCCCAGGCGTACGGCGAATACGGGGCAGTGGTGCTTGGCATCAGCGGGGATTCGGTGAAATCTCACGCAAGGTTCGCCATGAAGCAGGGGCTGAATTTTCCGCTATTATCGGACGAGTCTCATGAGGTATGCCGGATGTTTGGCGTATGGCAGCTGAAAAAAATGTACGGCCGCGAATACGAAGGCATCGTCCGTTCGACGTTCCTGATCGATGAGGAGGGCAAACTGCTTCGCGAATGGCGCGGGGTTCGAGTGAAAGGGCATGCGGAACAAGTGTTGGAGGCACTGCGGGAGACGAGTAAGTAAACGGGGAGTCTAAGGCCATGTGCCGGTCGCCTCTTGTCTAAGTGACGAGGGGCGATTTTTTTGCGGTTAACGGTAAATCCGGAAGTCTATTTGCGTTTCTACCTTCATACAATCTACCAGAAAGCCAAAGGATTCATAGAAAAGAATTTGATCCTAACGCGGAGGTAGAAAGTCGATGAAACAAAAAAAGATTTCCGGACGAATGCTGGTTCGTATGCTGCTGCTTACGTTGGTGCTGATCGCTGCGATCTGCACGCCGCTCGGCTTCCAGCACAAGGGCTTGCCCGAAGTCAAAGCCCTGGCCATGAAAGAACAAGCCGCGGGGGGAACCGCGACGCATAAAGTGAATTTCGCTGCACCTGCACCCCAGAAGGTGGAACCCGTCCATACGTCGGCCATAGGCTCGGCTGGCGCATCGGCGGCTTTGGCAGCGTCTCAGACGAAGAAGGCGGAGACGCTGCAAGAAAACCAAAAGGAAGTGCAAGGCAAGACCGTTTATTTGACGTTTGATGACGGACCTAGCCCGCATACGGATCAAGTACTGGAGATTTTGCGGGAAGAAGAGGTGACCGCTACCTTTTTCGTGCTTGGCGAGCAGGCCAAACGTTATCCAGAGAAGATCCGGCGAATCGTCGACGGCGGCCATGCCCTCGGGAATCATACGTATAACCATGATTACGACGCGTTGTACGACAGCTTCGGCCAATTCTGGAAGCAGGTCAAGGCAACGGAAGAGGTGCTGCGGGAGATCACGGGAACACGTACGGCGTTGGTTCGCGCGCCGGGCGGGACGTACGGTCATTTTGACAAGACGTATTTCAACCTGCTGGAGCAGGGTGGGTATAAAGTGTTCGACTGGAATGTGGACAGCGGCGATTCCAAGCGCAAAGGCGTTCCGGCAAATGAGATTGTAGCCAACGTCAAGAACGCGAAGCTGCAGGACCAAGTGATTGTGTTGATGCATGATGGAGGCGGGCATGAGCAGACCGTCAAGGCGCTGCCGGAAATTATTCATTACTATAAAAAACTAGGTTACGAGTTTCGTACATTATCTGCGGAGCAAAAGCCCGTTCAATTTTCGCTGGATCCTCAGGTAGGCAAGAAAAAGAACCGTCCAGCGCCTTCCGCCGAATGGATCGCGTCCAACGTCGTTCCGAATGCGGCTTTGTTTGAACCGGAGCTGCCGCTCACCGTGGAGGCCGGCGGCTTGCAAACGCGCCTTGCGCCGGGGGAATACGAGCTGCGTGACGGTCAGTATGTGGCTCCTGTCCGTATGGTGATGGAGCGGCTGGGAGCTGAGGTCTATTGGAGCGAGGCGACGCAAAGCGCCTTCATCAACTGGGGGGACGCCTACATCGTAGCGGATACACGGCGCGGAGTGCTGACCGCCGTACGCCAAGACGGGACGAATGCGGAATGGGAAGTGACGTTTGACCGCAAGGCACAAGCATTATGGATTCCACTGCGTCCGCTCTTGGAGGCGTTAGGTCATCCGATCGTCGGGGTCGTCTCGACCGCTGGGGAACGACGGGTCTCGGCACTCTAGGTTTAATAGATTCTTTTGGGGCAGACGCAGACATCCTCTTCCTTTCTTCCATGTCTATTTCCGCTAGTTTCTGGAGATACTGGTTGATAGATTACGGCCATGGTTTTTAGAAATGGAGGAGAAGTCAGGATGAATCACGATCAAGCGCAGACGCTGCTGGAGCGGCTCGTCCATAAGGTGGATCGGGTGATTGTTGGGAAAAAAACAGAGATCGAGCTCGCGGTGGTAGCGATATTGAGCGGCGGTCATATTTTGTTAGAGGATGTGCCAGGAGTGGGTAAAACGATGCTGGTACGCACGTTAGCTGCCTGCATCGGCGGGTCGTTTGGCCGCATTCAGTTCACGTCGGACCTGCTGCCGTCTGATGTCACCGGCGTAACGGTATACCATGCGCAAAGCGGTCAGTTTGAGTTTCGGCCCGGGCCGGTGTTCGCCAATGTCGTATTGGCCGATGAGATCAATCGGGCAGCGCCGCGAACCCAGTCGGCACTGCTGGAAGCGATGGAAGAACGGAAAGTGACGATCGATGGAGAGACGCGGGCTTTGCCGAAGCCGTTTTTGCTGCTGGCTACGCAAAATCCGCTGGAATACGAAGGAACCTATCGCCTCCCGGAGGCGCAGCTGGATCGTTTTTTGATGCGGCTGACGCTCGGGTATCCGAAGCCAGAGCAGGAGGTGGATCTGCTCGGGAGGATGCAGGATCCGCCTAATCTTGCCGAGCTGAAGCCGGTGCTGCTGCCGGAGGAAATGGCCCTCATGCAGCGTCAGGTGCGCAGCGTATTTGTGGACGACGTCATCAAGCGCTATATGGTTGGGGCGGCGGACGTATCCCGGCGCCATCCGCAAATCGCGCTGGGTTTCAGTCCGCGCGCAACGCTTGCCTGGATGGGGGCGGCGCAGGCGATGGCGTATTACAAAGGACGTTCGTTCGTCACGCCGGACGATGTGAAGGCGGTCGCGCCCGCTGTGCTCACGCACCGGATCGTGCTGAGGACGGAAGCGAAGCTCGACGGAGTCAGCGGAGAGAAGGCGCTAGCTGAAGTGCTGGCTAAGGTGAATGTGCCGATTTTTGCACGGAGAGCGGGGGCTTCGTCATGAAGCACGCAGGATGGGCATGGCTGATCGCCGTCACCTTCGCCGGAGCTTTGGGAGGTTGGTACGCTTGGCGCGGCGGGGCGTCGGCTTTATTCTTGCTGCTGCTGGTCGGATTCATTATGCTGCAGGGCGTTTTGGTCCAAGCATTTGGCCCGAAGCGCTTCAAGGTGGAGCGCGCTTGGCAGCCGGTATTTCCGGTTGCCGGTGAACCGGTCACTGTCACGTTAACGGTCCGCTGTGAGGGAGGTCTGCCGCCGGTTTGGCTGCAGATCGAGGACCAGCTGGCAGGAGACGCGGTTGGTTCAGAATACGGGAAGAACCGCCCGGGGGGCCGGGGCGGTAGTTTGTTTTTTACCGGATTTCGCCGGGATTACCGGATGACATATGCGATTCAGGGCTTGCCTCGGGGCGTCTATAAGAATGCTTCCGTTAGGTTAACCTGGGGCGATCCGTTTGGCTGGTTCAAGCGGAGCCGACTTGCGGCTTCCTCTGAGGTGATGGTCGTTCATCCGCTGCGGCTGGCAGGAGATCCCCCGAAGGCAGAGGAGCGGGGCGAGCAGGAGGGCGGCGGGGCTTGGCAGCCCCAGCTGGTCGCATCGTCTCCAACTCCGGGCCGGTTAAGACCCTATGTCGAGGGTGATCCGTTGCGGCGAATTCATTGGAAATACTCGGCGAAAAAAGGCCAGCTGCTCTCCCGCATCCCCGAGGAGCAGGGGGTCATGCCGCGCTATTTGCTGCTGAGCACGCAGGACGGGGATTACGCTTCCTCCGCCGGCTTCGAACTGGCGGTTTCGGCAGCCGCCACGTGGTTTACGCGCGAAGCGGGCGGCGATTCCGGCGCCGATGAGCTTCGCTTCAGCCATAGCGCGATGGACGGAGCTTGCCGGGTGAACGGTCGCGACGGCCTGATGAGCGGCCTGGAGCAGCTGGCCGGCCTCCGCTTAGGGAGCGGCTTGTCTGCGGGAGAATTGCTTCGCCGGGATTGGTCCGAGGTGCTCTCCCAAGGGCAAAGCCTTACGGTCATCACCGGCACGCTGACGCCTGAATTGGCGGGGGATGTGCTGCATTGGGCCGAGCTGGGGGTAACCGTGGAAGTTTGGTGCGCCGGCGGGCTCGGCGGATCGGATCTGGGGCGGCTGGTAGCCCGGCTGCGAGAACGGGGCGTCACGGTGTTGGATCTGACGTTGTATCGGACGAAAACTCCGCGGAAGGAGGCGATCAAGCATGTCGGCGCCTAAACCGGCAGTGCTCACCTCCAGCGGCCAGTTGGCACCGGTGACACCATCCCGGCGAGGCGGGCATTCTGCGCCTTCTGTCGGCTTGCGGGTCGTGATTACGCTGCTGCTGTTTGGTTTGTTTGGGGAATGGTTGTATCCGTTGCATGCGATGATTCCCGAAAGGCAGACGGAGCTGCTTCCGCTGTTTTTCGTTCTCACCGGAGCTTTGCTGTTGTTTGGCTGCCTGCGGCTGCCGACTGCCCTGTATGCGCCGCTGCCGCCGCTGCTGATCGCCGGTGCCATGTTGTATCTGTTCGGGAGAGGAGAAGGGATTGCCTGGTTTGCCGGCTACGCCCATACGATCTCTGCCGATCTGGAGGCGTTTTGGGATACGGGGCGGTTGTTCTCCATCAGCATGGAGACGCGGGCATTGCTGCTGTTGATCGGTTGGACGTTGCTGGTCGTTTCCGTACAGATGCTGGCGTTATCGCGCCAGAGTATTTTGCTGTTCTTGTCCGCCACGGTGATCTACTTGCTCGTGCTGGAAGCTGCCGTCGGCTTGGAGCTGTATTTGGGCGTCATCCGCTCGGCGGCGTTGGGCTTGGCCCTGCAGGCGGCAGCGTTCCATCGCGGCGAGTCTGGACCGAGCCGGGGAACCGGGAGCATCGCCGGCGGGGCCGTCGTGCTCGCCTGCGTGGCGGGCGCAGCGCTGCTCAGCTCGCTGCTGCCGCTGCAGCCGGTGCGGGCGATCTCTTGGGAGCAGGTCGCGCGCAGCTTGTCGGAGTGGAGCGGAGCCGAGCTGACAGGCACGCCGGGCCATGCTGCGGCTGTCAATGTATCCGGCTACGGCCGGGACGACTCCAAGCTGGGCGGGCCGCTGCGCCTGCGCCATGACCCGTATTTTACGGCGTTGTCGCCGTACAATACGTACTGGCGCGGCGAAAGCAAAAGCGTGTACACCGGCCGGGGCTGGATTCAACCGGCCGGGGAAGGCGCGCCCGCGATCGCCGGTGCGGAGCGCTCCGGCGGCGTAACGGGCGAGGCGGCTGAAGGCGAAGCCATCACAGCCGAGGCCCAGGTCGACACCGGCCGCGAGCTCATACGGCAAACGGTGACGTTCGAAGCGCCGTTGTCGGGGAGGGTAGCCCTGCTCTCGGGCGGGCTTCCGGTCCAGGCGGAACGGATCATCGCCGGTGACGGAAACGAGTCGGTGCAGATTGAGCCTCGGTTTGATGCCTGGGCCGATGCCTTGATCGTCGACTATGCTGCCCCGGCGGAGCAGATTTACGGCTATGAGCTGACGTCGGCGGTGCCGACGGCATCTGCGGACAAGCTGCGCCAAGAAGAGGGGCCGGACCCTGTAGAGGTCCGTGACCGCTTTCTGCAGCTGCCGGACGCATTGCCGGAGCGGGTGCGGAAGTTGGGCGAGCAGCTTGTCGCCGGAGAAAGCAACCGCTATGATGCGGCGGCCGCCGTCGAGAGCTACCTTAAGCATCGCTACGCTTACAGCCTCGATTCCCGTCAGCCGCCGGAAGGCGCCGATTTCGTCGACCACTTTCTGTTCGTCGACCGCATCGGCTATTGTGACCATTTCTCGACGGCGATGGTCATCTTGCTGCGCAGCGGCGGGATTCCGGCTCGCTGGGTCAAGGGCTTCGCGCCGGGAGATCCTGCGCCATCTGCAGCTGCGGCTTCCGCCGGAGCGGGGAGCGGGTTAGAGTCCGCCTCGTTCGCAAACAGTACAGCTTCCGCAGAGATGCACCGGTATTCCGTAACCTATGCCGATGCGCATTCGTGGGCAGAGGTTTATTTTCCTGAAGCGGGTTGGGTTGCCTTTGATCCGACGCCGGGGTTTGGCGAATCCATAGCTTTAAGCGTCAGCACCTTAGCGGATTACAGATTAAGCGAAGCAGATGCAGGAGCGGCCTTTCCATGGTTAGCCAAAGCAGTTGAGGTGGCCAAGCACTTGCAACCGAGGCTTGCGGAAGCCGCCTACGAACAACTTTCCCACCTGAACCCGCGGCTGCGCCCGTTCGATTGGACTGCCTTGGCTTTGGTTGCCGGTTTCGCTTTGCTGTTCGCACGGGAAATGAGGCTGCGCGGACACTTGTTGCTTCTTGCCTTCGGACGGTTGCGGCTAAGCAGTGCCTTTCCTGGACGCCGCGAGCTGCTGGCTTCGGCGGATCGGGTTTGGCACGAATTGGCATTGCTTTACGGCCCCAAGCCTGCGTCCATGACAGCCCGGGAATATATCCAGAGCGCTTTCAGCGAAGATCAGGCGCAAGCGGAGTGTGCTGAGCAGTTCGTGCGGACCTGGGAAAGGATCTACTATGGAGGCCTGCGGCTGGAGCGACAGGAAAGCGTGAAATTCCTAGAACAATGCCGGAAGTTGGCCTCTCGCCGACGCTGAAATTGGCGTTTGGGCTTCCTTGACGACCTCTTTTGTCGTTTCGTATAATAGGTGTCATAATTTGAGGGAGGCTCGGTCATGAATAAACCTAATGAAATGATTGTGGTCCTTGACTTCGGAGGACAATACAATCAGTTAATAGCAAGAAGGATCCGCGACTTAGGCGTGTACAGCGAATTGCTGCCGTATAATACGCCGGTAGAACGCCTGCGGGAAATCGCGCCGAAAGGCATCGTTTTTTCGGGTGGTCCGTCCAGCGTTTATGCGGAGGATGCACCGCACATTGACCCGGCCGTGTACGACATCGGTGTGCCGATCTTCGGCATCTGTTATGGTATGCAGTTAATGGCTCACCAGCTTGGCGGTAAGGTCGAACGTGCGGCAAAACGCGAGTACGGCAAAGCGGACGTGGATTTTGCCGAACATTCGGCATTAACTCGCGGTTTGGATTCGAAGCAGACGGTATGGATGAGCCACGGGGACCACGTGACCCAGCTTCCGGACGGCTTCGTGGTTGATGCATCGACAGAGCATGCGCCTATCGCCGGGTTTTCGAATCCGGACCGGAAGATGTATGGCGTACAATTTCACCCCGAAGTGCGGCATTCCGTACATGGGAATGAAATGATCCGCAATTTCCTTTACGACATTTGCGGTTGCGAAGGCAACTGGAGCATGGAGACGTTTATCGAAGACGCGGTGCGCGATATTCGCGCCCAAGTCGGTGACGGCAAAGTGCTTTGCGCGTTGAGCGGCGGCGTGGACTCTTCGGTGGTGGCCATGCTGATTCATAAAGCGATTGGCGACCAGTTAACCTGCATGTTCATCGATCACGGTCTGCTGCGCAAAGGCGAAGCGGAGAGCGTCATGGAGACCTTCGTCGGCAAGTTCGACATGAAGGTCGTCAAGATTGATGCGCGCGAGCGTTTCCTCTCGAAGCTGGCTGGCGTGGATGACCCGGAACAGAAGCGCAAAATCATCGGTAACGAATTTATCTACGTGTTCGACGAAGAGTCGGCGAAATTCGATGACTTTACATTCCTGGCCCAAGGAACGTTGTATACGGATATTGTCGAGAGCGGCACGGCAACGGCCCAAACGATTAAGTCCCACCATAACGTTGGCGGGTTGCCGGAAGATATGAAGTTCAAGCTGATCGAACCGCTGAAAACGTTGTTCAAAGACGAGGTCCGCAAGGTTGGCGAAGAGCTGGGTCTGCCTCGGGAAATCGTGTGGAGACAACCGTTCCCGGGACCGGGACTCGCTATCCGCGTCTTAGGCGAAGTGACGGAAGAGAAATTGCAAATCGTTCGGGATTCCGACTACATCCTGCGCGAAGAAATCGCCAAAGCGGGACTGGATCGTGAGATTTGGCAATACTTCACGGCATTGCCGAATATGCGCAGCGTAGGGGTTATGGGCGACGCTCGTACTTACTCCTACACAGTAGGCATCCGTGCCGTGACGTCCATCGACGGCATGACCGCCGACTGGGCGCGTATTCCGTGGGACGTGCTGGAGAAGATTTCCGTACGGATCGTCAACGAGGTCGAGAACGTGAACCGCGTCGTGTACGACATTACGTCGAAGCCGCCGGCCACGATTGAATGGGAATAGATTAGAAGGAATCAATGTCGTCTGCAGCTTAACAGCCTAGACACATAAGGGGGGCATAGACGACATTGAAACTCTTGTGTAAACCCGCAATTTTAAAGTGCAAAAAATTACTCTCTTTTATCTGCGGTATTAAGCAAATAGAAGGGAGTATTTTTTATGGCCAAAATCGCAAAATATCCAGTCAAAATCCGTGCTAGGCCTTCGAGAAATAATATAATCCATGATGAGATTCCTCTTGCAGCTGCAAGAGGTTTTTTGTTTGCAGGTAACGAAGGTGAGCTACCGTTTCACCGAGGGCGAAGCGGATGCTTTCCGGGTGAACAACTCCAGGAAACAGCCGGGCACAAACCTCAAAGGGGGTGAGCGCTTTAGCTCCTGCCGCGTTAAATAACGCCAGGATCTTGTCCAGCCGTTCATGATGATGAGCGAGGATGCGATCGATGTATCCAGGCTGCGGATGGAAGACAGCACCATGGCCGGGCAGGACGGTGTGGATGTTTCTCTGGCGCAGGAAAATTAAGGTATCGAGATACTGCTGCAAGGGATCCTGCTCATCCTCATAACGAAACGTAATGTTTGGCGTGATTCGCTCAAGAAGTAGGTCCCCGCCAATCAACAATCGCTTCTCCTCATTCCAGAAGCCGATGCTTCCCTCAGCATGCCCGCCTCCAACGACGGTTACATAAGGAATCCCGCCCAGTAGAAAGGAATCTCCCTCTTGTACGAACAGCGACTCTCCCGCAATCGTGGAGATTTGTTCTAACAGCTCGCGGTCAAGCACCGCCATTTCATCGCATTGTGGTTCAGGAATGCCGCAGCTGCGATAAAACGACCAGTTCTCCTCTACCTGCTCATTCCGGTAATATTGGTTAGCCAAAGCGAAGGTTGCGGAGGTTGCTAGTAAAATCCCCCCGGTCCACTGCTGCATGGCTCCGGCAAATCCATAATGATCTGGATGATAATGAGTGATGAAGATCCGTTTGATATCCGAGGGGCTCAGGTTGAACTGCCGTAATACATCGATCCAGAGGGCCTCGGTATCCGGCGTTTTGAGTCCCGGGTCAATGACGCTCCAGCCTTCTTCGTCTTGAATGAGGTAGCTGTTCACGTGATTCAGACGGAAGGGAAGAGGCAGGCGAATTTGGTAGACCTGTTTCTGTGGCGTTTGCATCCGGTTACTCCTCAATTGTCCAAAGTTTAGAGAAAACTATAAATCAGAGTAAACTGGGGTGTCAAGTAAATATTTATTGCTTATAAAAAAGCTGAAAACCGTTGACAAATAATTCTGATCTGTTTAGTATGGATTTAAAATGTTTCAATGGCAAACAAAAAAAGGGGGCATCACTGAAATGACTGCTGGCTTATCCCAAGAGGAGCTCGAAGCCGTCCTGACCGATTCCCAATATCATCAATTTCTTGGTTTTCGGCTTGAGGAGTTTGGGGATCAGTCCATTACGATCCGCTTGCCGTACAATGAATTGTTTTACACTTCTGCAGATGCAGATGGATATATTCATGGGGGCATGATCTCAACCTTAATCGATGTTGCTGGATATTATGCGATATTCCGGTTCCTGAATCGACCCGTGCCAACGGTTGATCTACATATTAATTTTCTGCGGCCCGGAAGAGCAGGAGATTTGCTGGCGACGGCTACCGTGGTGAAGTTGGGACGTACGGTGAGCATTGCCGACATTGTCGTGACGGATCTGGAAAGAAAGCAAGTTGCGATCGGGCGGGGATTGTTCAGCTCCAAATAGGAGAAGAAGGGGGGGCTTAATTAAAGATGGGAAAGGTGGGCCATTATGGCTAGTTATAATTTTGCAGAAATCATTCGGACATCGGCCGCTCGCGCCTCTTCCCGTATTGCCATTTTGGCTCAGGGGAAGGTCATCAGCTACGGAGAACTCGTGGAGCGGGTCAATCGGGCCGGCAATCTGTTCCTGCATCTTGGCGTAAAGCCGGGAGACCGTGTAGCCGTCTTATTTATTAATGATTACCGCTTCCTGGAGATTTGCTTCGGTTTGATCTCCATCGGAGCCGTTCCGGTTCCCATGAATTCCAAGCTTGGAGCCGAAACGCTGGCTTATGTGTACGAGAACAGCGGAAGTCGGATGCTGGCCTATCATGCGGTGTTGGTTGAGAAGGCGCACAGCATCGAGCGGTTGACTCGCGTTGAGGTGAGTCTCCTATGCGGAGCAGAGGACAACCTACCTCAGGACGGCGGGGGTTCGCTCAACTACGACGAGCTGGTAACAGCTCAATCCAATCAATTGGAACTGTATCCGACTCAGGAAGAAGACCTTTGTCTGCTTCCCTATACCTCGGGATCCACGGGCAAACCGAAAGGCTGCCGACTCACGCACGGCGGACAACGCTGGAATGTCTCCGTGATCGTCGAAGCCCGGGGATTGAAGCCGGATGCCCGCATTGTCATTTCTTTGCCTTTATATCATAAGAACGCCATGGTTTCGATGAAAACTGTATTTTATTCGGGCTCTTCCGCCGTGATTCTGCCTGATGCCGTAGCGGCCGATATTTTGCAGGCTATTGAGACTCATCGCTGCACCTATATTTCGGGAGTTCCCGCTTTATACCGCATGCTGGTGACTCATATCAAGAATTCACCGCGGCCTTATGATCTTAGCTCGTTGGAGTTTGCGCTTTGCGGATCTTCCGATGCTCCAGTGGAACTGCTTGAGGATATACGAAAATGGATGGGAGTTGAAGTTTACGAAGGATATGGCCTAACGGAAGGAGGGCCGGTCGTCTTGGAATCGTCCAAGGGAAGACAACGGCCGGGTTCAGCGGGGCATCCCCTTCCAGGAGGCCGGATTAAGATCGTCGACTCCCAAGAGCAGGAGGTGCCACCCGGAACAACAGGGGAGCTTTGGGTAAGCAATCCTGGTGTAGCGGATGGTTACTGGAACTTGCCGGAGGTATCGAAGAAGAAGATTACACCGGATGGTTGGCTGAAGACAGGAGACATGGCTTGGCAGGATTCAGAAGGGTTCGTCTACATCGTCGGGCGTAGGGACGACATGATCAACGTTGGCGGTGAAAACGTGTATCCGAAGGAAGTGGAAAATCTCCTTCTCAAGCATCCACAAATTGAGGATGTCTGCGTTCTACCAACCGCCCATCCCATTAAAGGTGAGGTGCCTGTGGCCTTTGTCGTGACTCGGCAAGCGATCGACAAGGAGGACATCAAACGCTTCTTCATTGAACATGGTCCGGCTTATGCTCATCCGCGGGAAATATTCTACCTTGAGGCGTTACCGTTGACAGGTCCGGGCAAGGTGGATCGGACGAAACTAAAGCAAATGTTAGCTGAAATCATTCAAGAGAAGTCAAGAAAAGGAGAGGAATGAATATGAGAGCAGCACTTATCGTACAACATGGGGATCGTAATAACGTCGTGGTGGGGGAACATCCGAAGCCGGTAGCAGGTGAAGGAGAAGTTGTGGTCAAGGTGAAGGCCGTATCTCTAAACCATTTAGATATCTTCGTGCGCAGAGGGATTCCGGGGAGAACTCTGGAGCTTCCGCATATTTCAGGCGGCGACGTAGCAGGGATCGTCGATGAGGTTGGACCTGGCGTCGACCACGTTCAACCAGGAGACCGCGTATTGATTGACCCGCACATTCCTGGCAAGGGAGCGCTGGGTGAAGATACGACGGGAGGCTTGGCGGAGTTTGTCAGTGTACCGGCCCAAAATCTGATTCCTCTGCCGGAAGACATTTCCTTCGAGGAGGCTGCAGCACTGCCGATCGCTTACGGGACAGCATGGAGAATGCTGATTACGCAGGGAAAGCTGCAGGCGAATGAAACCATCGTTATTCTTGGCGCCAGCGGCGGGGTAGGGAATGCTGCCGTGCTGATTGCAAAACTGACGGGAGCGAAAATTATCGCAGCCGCAGGTTCTGACGCCAAAACCGAAAAGCTGAAAGAATTGGGCGCGGATTATGTGATTAACTACAACAAAACCGATTTTTCCAAAGAGGTATGGTCCATCACCGGCAAACAAGGCGCCGATATCGTTGTGGATTACACGGGTAAAGCCACTTGGCCGCAAAGCATCAAGGCCACCCGCAAAGGGGGACGAATTCTGACTTGCGGAGCAACGACGGGATTCGAAGCAGTCACCGATTTGCGTTATGTATGGGTTCGGGAAATTTCCATTATTGGCTCTAACGGTTGGGGACCGGGTGACATACCTACTCTGCTGGATTTGGTACGCCAAGGGAAGCTAAAACCGATTATCGACCGTGTCTTGCCGCTTGAAGATATTCGCGAAGCCCATCGCTTGATCGAAGAACGGGAAATTTTCGGCAAAATCATCATTAAACCTTAAATCAACACCGTCATGAAGGGAGAGGAAACGTCTATGGGAACGGATTTGCAGTTTGACCATGCGGTGCATTTCGTAAGCAAGCCGGAAGATCTCATTGCTGAGTTAGCTGAGCTGGGGATTCATACGGTGCAGGGAGGTCGGCATGAAGGGATCGGGACTTATAATTCGCTGACTTACTTTGATTTAAGTTATATCGAATGGATCGGTGTGTTCGATCATCAACTGCTGCCTCCTCATCAAGAGACGCCCCGATACGGGCTGGTCGAGACATTGGCTGAGGATGGCTACACCGAGGGACTGAGCCGCATCGGTGTTCGCACCCAGCGGATTGACGAGCTGGCAGTCCATCTGGCTAACCAGGGCCTCGAGGTCGTTGGCCCGGTGGATTGCAGCCGCCGTCGCCCGGACGGCAAGCTGATTAGCTGGAAGCTGTTATTTGCGGGTCAGCCGGAAGGCGGATTGCCGCTCCCGTTTTTTATCCAATGGGATGATTCCGACGAGACCCGGAGAGCGGAGTTAACGCAGCATGGCACAATTGCTGAGCACGGCCTTGGTCCACTGAAGCTGGATTATGTGGCTTTTACTGTACACAATCTGGCGAAGACCGTCGACAATTGGACGAAATGGCTGGGCTTGGAGGCAGAAGCTCACGGCTATGACGACGTTTGGCAAGGGAAGAAGCAAACCGTTCGTTTAGGAGACGTCTCCCTCGTATTCATCGAACCGGATCAAAACGGGACTGCCTCGACGTTTCTGCAGAAGCGGGGAGAACGGCCGTTTGCTCTCGGTTTGACCGGAGGGGCGGCCCGGGCGGTTCAACCTTATTTGAATCTTCATGGTTCCATTTATCATTTGGCATAGGCTTTGAAAGTGGTTTGAACAGGAAGGAGAGGTATCGCATGGCGGCGGGCGTCAAGAAAGGTAAGAAGTCGAAAGCCATAGGAGTCACGATTACGCAAGTTGCCATTGTTGTCGCACTGTTAGTGTGGATGGAAGTGGCCGTTGCGAACGATTGGGTCAATCGTGTGTTTATGGCTTCCCCGTCTCAGATCGTAGACGAATTGATTTATATGTTGAAGGAGAATACATTGTGGCCGCACTTGTCCATATCCTTGCAGGAGGTTGCGGTGGGTTATCTCATTTCCGTTGTCGCGGGAATTGGCCTGGGCGTCCTGTACGTTTCGTTCCCGCTGGTGGAGAAGTTGCTGGACCCGTTTGTCGCGGCTGCAATGGCTGTGCCGAAGACTGCTGTGATGCCGTTGCTCATCGTGTGGTTCGGAATTGGGTTTAAGAGTAAAGTCATCCTCGTCTTTTTATTTTGCTTTTTCAACATTTTATACAATACGGTTACCGGCGCCAAACAGACTCGGATCGAGCATTTGAAGCTGGCTCAGGTGTTTAAGGCGAGCCGGGCTCAGACGGTGTTCAAGGTGTTGCTGCCCTCAGCGCTTCCCTCCATCTTTAATGGGTTGCGGGTGACCGCAGCTACGGCCATTACCGGGGTGGTGTTCGCTGAAATGGCCGCAGCCAAGAACGGTCTCGGGTATGTACTAAATGAAGCTCAAGCGGTGTTGAACACACCCAGATTGTTCTTGGTGATTATTCTGGTAACGGTACTTTCTGTGCTGTTCGTTGCTCTCGTCAATTTGATTGAACGACTGGTTTGCCGTCGCTGGACGCCTAGACGTTCTGCATAACGAATGTAAATTCCAAAGAGGAGTGTAGAGATATGTATTTAAAGAAAACCATTCACTTGTTGATCGCCGTGATACTTGTTCTTTCCCTGGCTGCTTGCGGATCGTCCAATGAATCCAAAGCGGGGAATTCCACCAATACCGGCACGGCTAACAATGCAGAGGCTGCTTCGGCAGAGCCCGCTGAAACCGCCGAACCGAGTGAATCTACGGTCGATATCGCTGCGGGGATTCCGCCTTGGCAGGGTAGAGACAATAAAGAAGTTACGCTCACCGTTGGTTTTTCCAAGGGGATGACCGGTATCGCCAACCAATTTGCTGTTGCTAAAGGCTGGTATGAGGATGCGGGCATTCATTTGAACTTCGTGGATACCCCGAACCCGGTATCTGCCTTTGGGGCAGGTGAGGTGGATCTCGCGGATGGAGACCCGGGTACTTATATTCCGGCCATCGTCAACGGAGTGAAAATCAAGGTTGTCAGCAACATGTGGCGGAACCGCGGAGCTTATTGGATCATTGCCAAACCGGAGATTAAGTCGTTTGCCGATCTGAAGGGCAAGACGGTTGGATCTGCTCAAGCCATCGGCGGCATGGCTCTGACCTTGATGGAGGTGCTGTCCCAAAACGGGATCGATCCGAAGAAGGACGTCGAGCTAGTACCTAACGGCTTCTATCAATCGGCCTATGCTACCTTCGTGTCCGGGGAAGTCGATGCAACGATTATTCATAATCCATACGCGACTATGGTTGAGAAAAATGGGGAAGGCAATGTACTTGCGAAAACCTGGGAATACTTGCCTGATTATCATACCGGCGTCTTGGTGGCCAGCCAAAAATTGATTGATGAGCAGCCCGACGTGGTGGAGCGGGTATTGGAGGTTTATTTCTACGCTAACGAATACGCCAAAACGCATTTTGACGAGTTTATCCCTTGGGCCGCCGAATATTTGAACCTTGACGAAGAGACGACTCGTGAGGCAATTGAAGCGGAGATCGAATTGTGGGAGAACAATCCGATCGTGGATGTGGACCGCTTGCAGGTCACTGAGGATCTGTTGACGGAATACGGCATGCAGCGCGACAAGGTTTCCGTGGATGGGACTGTTGATAACCAATTCGCGGAGAAGGTAGCGAAAACCTTGAAGCTGGACAAATACAAAACGGAGAACTAACAGGAGGAAGCCGACAGAAAGGAGCGGGTAAATATGCCGACCATCGAGCTTCGGAACATCACCAAGGAATACGAGAATGTCGACGGGGAGCAGACCTATGCGCTGCATAACATCAACCTGACGGTTCAGGATGGCGAATTTGTCTGCGTGCTGGGGCCAAGTGGCTGCGGAAAGAGCACCTTGCTGGAAATTACTGCCGGGCTGTTGAAACAGACAAGCGGAGAGGTGCTGCTGGATCAGGTGCCTCAATCGGGAACCAGCCGCAACATTGGTGTAGTGTTTCAAGATTCCGCCTTATTTCCCTGGAGAAGCATCCGTCGTAATATCGAATTTGGACTGGAAATTTCCGGCATGAGCCGCGCAGAACGACGTGACCGGGTTCAACGGACGATCGAATTGGTTGGTCTGAAAGGATTTGAAAACAAATATCCGCATCAGCTGTCCGGGGGGATGCGTCAGCGGGCGGGCTTAGCCCGAACGCTGGTGGCCGATCCCGGAGTCATCCTGATGGATGAACCGTTCAGTGCAGTTGACCACTTGACTCGGATTACCCTGCAGGATGAGAT
Organism: Paenibacillus sp. p3-SID1389; assembly: GCF_025151705.1. NCBI lineage: Bacteria > Bacillati > Bacillota > Bacilli > Caryophanales > Paenibacillaceae > Paenibacillus > Paenibacillus sp. p3-SID1389. The sequence goes on from NZ_JALXVO010000062.1 coordinate 17,951, forward strand.
CATCCGCATTTGGGAGCAGGAGAAGAAGACGGTGTTTTTTATCACCCACGATGTAGCCGAGGCCGTTTACTTGGCTACGCGGGTTGTATTATTAAGCCCTCGTCCTGGCCGAATTCAGCAGATATTCGATGTGCCTTTTGATCGGCCGCGTAACCGTAACGATATGGAGCTGCTGAATATCGTTGAGAAGATTTATATGGCGATTAACAATCCTACCGCAAGCGAAAAGACGGAATACTTTATCTAACTGTGTCTAACTGTGGTTCGTACGGGAGGTTTAACAATGAAGATTGTAATCACCGGCGGCAGCCGGGGGATTGGATTAGCCGTCGCCAGGGAACTGTCAGCAGCGGGCCACGAACTGCTGCTTACCGGCAGAACGGCGGCGGATTTGAATGCGGCCAAGAATGAATTGGCTGGAGCTGCACTCATTTATTCGGTCGATCATGCTCGTGACGAGGCGCCGGACGAAATTATTACTTATATGAAGGAACAGGAATTTCATCCGGATGTGCTGATTCTAAATGCGGCAGCCTTCTATGATCAGACACGCTCAGTCGTAGAGCCTGATGCCAGTGAGCTGTCTCGTATTTTACAGACGAATGTGGTTTCCAATTACCGGTGGGTGCAGAAGCTGCTGCCGTATTTGCGGCAAGGACAGTACCCGAGAATCATTGTAATCGGATCGACTACAGCGTTACGTGCCGATACCTCGTTGTACGGTATATCCAAGGCAGCTCTCCGCAATTATGTACTGGGCTTGCGCGAAGAGCTGAAGCCTGCCGGTGTCGGAGTCACCTTGATTCATCCAGGTGGTACCTTTACGGAACGCCGCGTTCCCGATGAACGGATCGGGATTGGTCCTGACCGTTTACTCGAGGCACGTGATGTGGGTCAATTGATTGCAGCGATACTAACTTTAAGCCCGCAGGCCGTTGTTGAGGAGCTCACGGTCCGCCCGCTTTTGGGAGATACGTTCTGATTCACGTTTCGAGGAGTCAATATCAAGGCGTATATTCCTCATAAAACCAATATTCCTTTATTCTGGTTGACGAAAGCATTTGAAAGTAGATAAGATGGGATGGAATGCTTATATAGGAAGAACCATAAGAATAGAGGGGCGTTATAGGTTGGACCAATTTCATATTGAAATAGATTTGGCTTTGGGGCGCATGTTTGAAGTATTTAATTTAATCAATAAAAAACCAAAAGAATATGTTCCAGGTCTGGTTTTATATTTTTCCGAGATTCATATGATCGAAGCCATAGGCAGGCATCCGGACTCGAAGCTGACAGAGATCGCACAAACCTTGAACATCACCAAAGGTACTGCATCGAAAACGATTGCTAAGCTGGTTGATAAAGGACTTGTCTCCAAATATCAATTGGAGAAGAACAAGAAGGAGGTCTATTTTCGGCTTACGGAGATGGGGCAGCTTGCTTTTGACGGGCATTATCAATATCACGAGTCCAGGAGCGCGGACATTGACCGCGAGTTCGACAGTTACTCTCCCGAAGATCAGAAGCTTATATTAGATTTTATACGGAAGTATACCGAGGAGTTGAAACGATACCTGGATTAATTAAGGAGGAGAAGCGCGCATGAGCTTGGAGAAGCCTCAGTTGGATTTCACGGCCACGAAAGAACAGTTAGAGGAGAGGCTGTTGGAAATTCGGCGTAATTTGCACCGGGAGCCGGAATTGTCTAATGAGGAATACGAAACGACTCGGAAGCTGAAAGGGTGGTTGAAGGAGGCTGGCATCAAAGTACTGGATTTGCCCGCACTAAAAACGGGGGTAATTGCGGAGATCGGCAGTGGAGAGGGACCGATAGTGGCTCTTCGTGCGGATATCGATGCGTTGCCGATCGATGAGCAATCGGGAGTGCCGTTCAGTTCAACGGTACCGGGTAAAATGCATGCTTGCGGTCATGACTTCCACACCACAGTGGCGCTCGGTGCAGCTTACCTGCTGAAAGAGCGGGAGGAGGAGCTTGCGGGAACGGTGCGCATCGTGTTTCAGCCGGCCGAAGAGACGGGGCATGGGGCGAAAGACGTGCTCGCTTCCGGCGGCCTTGACAACGTCGCAGTGATCTTTGGTTTGCACAATGACCCAGACTTGGAGGTCGGGGAGCTGGGTACCTGTGCTGGCCCAATCACAGCAGGCGTGGATCGGTTTGAGATCGTGATCAATGGAGTTGGGGCCCATGCGGCTTCGCCTGAAAAGGGCACAGACACGATCGTGGCTGCGTCACAAATTGTGCTGGCGCTCCAAACCATCAGCAGCCGGCTCGTCAGCGCGCTGGATTCCATCGTGGTCAGTGTGACCCGTATCACCGGCGGAAACACCTGGAATGTGCTGCCCGCGACCGTAGAGCTGGAAGGCACGGTTCGGACATTGAATGTGGACGTTCAAAAACGTGTACCGGAGCAGATTCGCCAAATTCTCGCCGGAATCGGCGCTGCTGCGGGAGTTACGGCTGAGCTGCGTTGGTATCCCGGCCCGCTGGCGACGATTAATGATGCCTTCTGGTCAGAATTTGCCGCTGAGGCCGCCAGAGAAACTGGCTATAAGACAAAAGTTCTGGGGCCGAGCATGGGCGGTGAGGATTTCTCCTTTTACCTGCAGGACATCCCGGGAGCATTCGTGTATGTGGGTTCGAGCTCGTCTTATGCTTTACACCATCCGGAATTTGCCCCGAACGAATCGGCGATACTGCCTGCTGCCGAATATTACAGCCATCTGGCCGTTCGAGCCATTAATGAATTAAGTCAAGAGTAACTGTGAACAGCAATCGGTTCCCTCTAGTGGGAACCGATTTTTGTTGTCAAGATATATAAGGATGAGTGACGGTATCAAACCATAATAAGAACTTATTTTCAAATAAATTACAAAATGACGAACAATATTAGCAACATTCATATCGAATATTCGTTTTTTCTGTTGACATTTTAGGACCCTCCGCCTAGAATAAATCATGTGATAAGCCTTGCTGACATGGCTTGTCTGGATATCGACAAAACCGCATAGTTCTTTTCGTATAATTCCGGGAATTGGCCCGGAAGTCTCTACGAGGTCACCGTAAATGATCTGGCTACGAAAGGAAGAAACGAACGTATAGTTGAAACAGGTTGGGTAAAGTTCGGGGATGTTGCTCGGACGAATGCTGCGATGCTTGCTTCACGGAAGCCTATGGCTGTTGGCTGATCCGAACGATCGTTTCTTCTGGATGTACGGTAACCCGAGGGATGTCGCCTCGGGCTTTTTGTCGTTTTCCGAAGGAAATTCAACAAAGTGGTGCTGTCATGCCAGTTGTTTGAACCTGGATTGTCAATTTTTAAGGGGGAGTAATTTTATCATGGATCGGTTTTTTAAACTGAAACAGAACGGTACAACGGTACGTACGGAAATTATGGCGGGCCTGACCACATTTATGGCGATGGCCTACATCCTGACGGTTAATCCGAACACGCTGACGGCGTTTGGCCAGATCGAAATGGGTTGGTACTCCGTATTCTTGGCAACGGCGCTTTCCGCTGGGATTTTCACGATTGCCATGGGCCTTTTCATTAACTTTCCTGTGGCGCTTGCGCCGGGTATGGGTCTGAATGCGTATTTTGCGTCCGTGATTTTGTCGTCGGCGACAACGGATCATCCGTTTACTTGGGAAATGGGCTTAACCGCTGTATTCATTTCCGGTTTGATCTTCATCCTGTTGACTTTAACAAAAGTTCGTCAAATGCTGCTGGATGCCGTTCCAGATTCGTTGAAGCATGCGATTACGGTCGGGATCGGGTTGTTCATTACGATTATCGGTCTGAAAAACAGTGGTCTGATGACCATCGGCGTTGAAGCCGGTAGCGATATTCCGGCGAACACATTCACCGATGTGCTTTCCTTTGAAACGGTAATTCATTTAGGCAGTCTGGAGAATACAGACGTACAGCTCACTTTGATTGGCTTGTTGCTGATCGGGGTTTTGATGGTGCTGCAGGTTCGCGGTGCGATTTTGCTGGGGATCCTGGGAACGACGGTTATCGCTTTGCTGATGGGTGTGGTGGACTTCGGTACTTTGTCCGATCCGCAAACGCCTTGGGTTCCGGACTTCACGCAAATCAACTTTGCACGCTTTGACTGGGACGGCATTTTGCATACGGGTATTATTTCCGCGATTGCGACTTTTACTTTCGTGGAATTGTTTGATACATTTGGTACTTTGGTAGGTACAGCTTCCCGTGCTGGGATCATGAAGGATCCGGAAGAAGGCAAAAAACGCGTCGGCAAAGCCATGCTGGTTGACGCAGCGGCTGTTACTGGCGGCGCACTGCTCGGGACTTCGACGACGACAGCTTATATTGAAAGTGCAGCTGGCGTAGCTGAAGGTGGACGTACGGGCTTAACCGCCCTCACGACGGGGATTTGCTTCTTGGCCGCCTTGTTCTTGGCTCCGATTGCAGCTTTGATTCCTGGTGCTGCAACGGCTGCAGCCTTGATCATTGTTGGTGTCCTAATGGTTCAATCGATCAAAGAGATCGACTTCTCCGATATGGTTGTAGCCATCCCTGCGTTCTTGACGGTAACGATGATGCCGTTCACCTATAATATTGCGAACGGGATTTCATTTGGGATTGTGTTCTATGTGGTGCTAGCCTTCGCGGCTAATCTGATCGGCAAAAAGAAATACAACATCCACTGGTTAATGTGGGTACTGTTCGTTCTAATCATTCTTCGTTATATTTTCCTTGGCAGCCAAGGTTAATGATGAACTAACGGTCTCTCAAGCCTGCAGTCCCTTTGAGGATTGCAGGTTTCTTTTTTAATAGTAGTAGATTCTCGATTATATGCGACGATTTCCAAGTATTGCATTTGTGTTTGCTTGTGAGGTTTGGTATATTATAAAAGTCGCTCACGGCGATGAGGTGTTTGCGAAGAAGATTGAACTTGATGGTCGAAAAAACGATCGAAAAAAGTTCTTGCATCCCAACGAATCACCTGATATAATATAAGAGTTGTCGCCGATAAGACGACAACGAAGTTGATCTTTGAAAACTGAACAACGAGTGAGTATTAAACCGAGATTTAATTCTCGTCAGTTTTTTTCTAAATGAGCAAGTCA
>NZ_JALXVO010000063.1:0-22564 GCF_025151705.1 Paenibacillus sp. p3-SID1389
ATCAACTATCGTGGTTATTCTATTATATGAAAAATGCCCGTTTCTTCACAAATTTGATTTATCAATACATGGAATAGGGAAGCCATCCTGCAAGCATCTGGGTAACCATTAATGTATCGCGATCAATCAAGAAAGCTAGATGATAGAACTTATTCCATTCATTCCTGTGGTCATAGATATAATTTGCTTGGACAGCCTGAAATGTACCATCATCCTGGAGCATATAAAAATAGTCGGCTATCCCTTGTCCTGCATATCCCGTTGTACCGTAGGCTTCGAGTACGTCGAAGAGATTGCTGACGCCTAACTTGATCCCCAAGCTTGTGGTGATGGATTCATCCGTGCTTTCTACGTTCCATTGATCTACGGACCAATAATCCATTTTGTTCTCTTCATTAAAATGAACTGTTAGTAAGGGATAGATCTGTTTATTCATGATCCCGGATTCGCTAGTTTGCCCTAATGTTTTCTCAAGCTTTGTTCGTGTATCTCCTAGCCGTAATACGTCATCACCAATCTTAACCGTAAGCCCATCCGCCGGTAGATTAACCAAGCTAAAAGAAGGGAACGATTTCACTTCACTAGAATCTTCTGCGGAGAGTGCCTCTCTTGAAGAAAATTCAACTGGTCTCATTTCGAGCTTCATCATTCCGTTGACGGTTAAATGACGTAACAATTCAAGCGCTTCCGTTCTTGTCAGCTTGCGATCCTTATCGAACTGAGACAATGATGTCGGCTGTCCTGGAAGCCAACTGCGAGAAAGAGCATAGGCGAAGGCGTCCGACTCCTGGAAATTAAGCCCTTGTGCAGCAACAATGATTTGAATGGCTTGTCCTTGTGTAATTGGCGATTTTCTTGCACTCGGATCAATGACGCCTGCAGCCGGATATCGATACACTTTTGCCATCTGATATACTCCGTCCATCCAATCGTCGTTATAGGAAGCACTCGGCATCGCAAGGCCAAACCCCCGAAACATCATTTTCAAAAATTCAGCTTCACTTGCAAGCTGATCCGGCTTAACAGTTCCATCTGGAAAGCCATCAATAATATGCTGATTTGCTCCCCAACGAAATAATAGCTCCGCAGGGTGCTTGCGCAAGTCGGAAGGAGTAGTTTGAAATGGAGAAGAGTCGACCTCCAAGTCGAAGGTTGCGGGAGATTGACTGTGTACGGTTCCTTGACTAAGGAATGCTAAAATAACTAAAAAAACAGGAATTGAACAGATCTTTTTCATAACAACCTACCTTTCTGGAAATATCTTCTTTAACGTATATCGGAATCTAAAAGATAGGTCATTAGCGATAAAAAACGCGGGACGCTCCTTTATTAGGAAAGTCCCGCACGCACACATTATAATCTTCGTTTACATATACAAGCTCGCCAGCAAGATCCCCAAGCTCTCCTCGTAAATTTCGTCGAATTGGGATAACGGCAGCGGATTTACGCCGGTTCCGAGTTCGATCGTAAATCCGGGACGCCGGAATTCATAGATGAACCAATCCTTAAATCCGGCATAGCTTTCCACGTTCCGGACCGGCTTGTAGCCACTGACCCGGGCGAACTCGTTTACGATCGTCTCAGCATACGCAGGTTCGCGGTTTTCAAAGCCCCAATAGATCTCCTCCCCTTGGGTATGGAAGGCCAAGACATGATCAAAATCGCTCTGCCGAACCAGGTTGGCCATGGCGATCGCTTCAGGTTCGGTCAGCGGGGCGGTGCCTGGATAATCCCGTGGACCGCGCTCCACTGGGTTTCTGGCAACCTCACGTTCCCATAACGCCGGGAACTGATCGTTCAAATCTACGCCATTGATATTGGCCTTCCATCCCTGAAAATCGGTGTTGCCGCCGTTGTAGGACAGCACATTGCTGCGGTAAGGTTCCTCGGCAGGCAATCCATGGATCACCAGGTCTACGCCGTCCGGGTTCACCATCGGCACCATGGAGAGGGTGGCTCCTTCGTAATAAGGCCACATGTGCAGACCGCGAATGGTGCTGTTATTCGTTAGCGCAAGCAGATATTGGTTCAGGAATTTGATCAACACCGGCGTCGTGATCCATTCATTTGCATGAAAAGCTCCGTTAACATGCACTTGTTTGCTGCCTTTACCGATGCGTAGTTCGGGGATCGGTTTGTTCATGACCGAATTGCCGATATTCCGATAGGCGATAAACGGATAAATGTCCATCAACCGGTTTAAATCGTCCCGCAAGGCGGCGTAATCATAGGGTTTGCGGATGTCGACCACGAACCAGGTGACCCGCAGCGGAAGCTGCAGCCGTTGTCCGATCGTAAGGTGATTTGGATTCACCGACTGGTTCAGCAGCAGGATTACATCCAGAGAAACCCCGCGGTCCCTGGACAGCTTCCAGATGGAATCCCCGGCTTTCACCTGATACTCGCTGGTGACAAAACCAGGGATGTGGATGGTCTGGCCCACGCTAAGGCTCTCCGCTGGAATGCCTGGATTGGAATCGACGATCAATTGCAGCGGCAGTTGGAAAATTTGACTGTAGTACCATAACGTATCCCCCGAACGCACTTGTATACGCATAACATATCCCTCCTGCACAATTTTGCCTTATAACACCCTATGTAGGAGGAAGTGCGCTCCATGCAAAAAATGAAGGATTCCTGCTTCACAACCTGCGAGCTTTCCGGTAGAATTTAAAAGGCTATATTGTTAACCTTAAATACGAATTAAGGTTAACAATTAAAAATCAATCAAACATAGAAAGCTGGGATGAGGAATGAACCAACGCAAGACGGTAGGACAGAGCTGGGACACCTTCGCCGAAAAAGCCCTGAGCGGTGCAGTTTTAACTTTGGAGGAGGGGGTGTCCGTATTACAAGCCAACAATGATCAATTGCTGCCGTTGATGAAGGCGGCTTATCGAGTGAGACGGCATTACTATGGCAATAAAGTTAAGCTCAACATGATCATCAATGCCAAAAGCGGACTATGCCCCGAAGATTGCGGGTACTGCTCCCAATCCTTGGTCTCAACGGCTTCGATTCCGAAATATCCGCTGCTCGACAGGGAAACGTTGGTCGCCGGAGCCCGTGAAGCATTACAGCGCAAGGCAGGAACGTATTGTATCGTGGCTTCCGGCAGGGGACCCACCGATAAAGAGCTCGAGCAAGTCGTTGAAGCGGTCGCTGAAATCCGCGCGACGATGCCGCTGAAGATTTGCGCTTGCCTCGGTATTCTAAGGGAGGAGCAGGCGGAGAAGCTCCGTGAAGCCGGAGTTCACCGCTACAACCACAATTTGAACACGAGCCGGGCGAACTATCCGTCGATCACAACCACCCATACCTACGATCAACGCGTGGCAACGGTGGAAACGGCAAGAGCGCGCGGCATGTCTCCTTGCTCTGGCGTGATTATCGGCATGGGCGAATCGGATGAGGAAATCGTGGAGATGGCTTTGGCGCTGCGTGAATTGGATGCCGATTCGATTCCGATCAATTTTCTGAACGCGATCCCGGGGACGCCGCTCGAACATTCGGAGCGGGTACCGGCGCTAAAGGCGCTTAAGGTATTGGCTTTGTTCCGGTTTATCTGTCCGACGAAGGAAATCCGGGTAGCCGGCGGCCGGGAGATCAGTCTCCGTACGCTGCAGCCGCTATCCTTATATGCAGCGAATTCGATCTTTGTGGGCGACTACATGACGACGAGGGGGCAAGACGTAACTCTAGATCACCAAATGATTGAGGATCTGGGCTTCGAAATTGAAGAAACCGCGATTTAATAGAAAGATAGCGCCACGCTTTGTTATCCGGTAAACTGGATGAAGTAAGAATTCTAATAACGTGGTGATTTGCTTGTTTCAAATCATGTTAATCGAAGACGATCCATCCTTATTTCAGGAAATCCGCGAACGACTGCAGCAATGGTCTTATGGAGTGCATGGCGTTCGGGATTTCGGCAATGTGCTGGAGGAGCTTACGGCGGTTCGTCCGGACCTGGTTCTGATTGATATCCAGCTGCCCAAATTTGATGGGTTTCATTGGTGCCGACAAATCCGTGCCCGTTCCAACGTGCCGATCATTTTCTTATCTTCCCGCGACCATCCCGCCGATATGGTGATGTCTATGCAGCTAGGGGCGGATGATTTTGTTCAGAAGCCGTTCCATTTCGAAGTGCTGATCGCTAAAATCCAGGCGACGCTTCGCCGGGTCTACAATTATAATACCGAACGCGTTGAGCTGCGGACGTGGCGCGGAGCGACTATCGAATATGGGCGCAACACCGTCACGGCAGAGCAGGGGACGATCGAGTTAACGAAAAACGAGATGCTCATCCTCAAGCTGCTGGTGGAGCAGAAGAATCGCATTGTCAGCCGCGAGGAGCTGATCCGCAGTTTATGGGATAACGAGCATTTCGTCAGCGACAATACTTTGACGGTCAACGTAAATCGGCTGCGCAAGAAGCTGGAGAACCTCGGGCTGGACGCTTATATCGAGACAAAGGTAGGTCAAGGATATATGGCAACCGAAGAGGTTCAGGTGTTATGATCGGAAAATATTTGCGTGAGCGCCTCAGCTGGATCTTGCTCGTCTTCGGCCTGCAGCTCTTGCTCCTCTTCGTCGCCGCCATCGACCGGACGATTCCGTTTATGCCGATGCTGTATATCGTTTTCTTATCGATCTTGGGATTTGGGGCATTTCTACTGATTCGGTATCCGAAGGAAAGCCGGTTTTATCAAAGCCTGGCCGCCTGGGATGACACGTACGATTTGAGCGTGATCGCTGCGCCGGAAAGCCCGCTGGAGGGAATCGTTATGGACCGGTTAAGCGAGCAAACGGACAAGTTCCGCAAGGAAACGTCGCAGCTTGTCGCCCAGCTGGAAGAGGAGAAGGACGAGCTGATGGCCTGGATTCATGAGGTGAAAACACCGCTCACCGCCATGCGGCTGATGATCGATCGGATGGGCGACGAGCCGCTCAAAGAGCAGCTTCACCTGGAGTGGCTGCGCATCCACCTGCTGCTGGACCGCCAGCTGCACCAGAAGCGGATTCCGTTTATCGAGAACGATCTCTACATCGAACAGGTGAAGCTGGAGCCGCTGCTGGTTCAAGAGATCCGGGAGCTAAGAGCATGGTGTTTGCAAAAAGGCATCGGCTTTGACGTCCATCTGGCTGTCCAAGAGGTGCTGTCGGATGCAAAATGGCTGGCGTTTATCGTTCGGCAACTGCTAACCAATGCGGTGAAATATAGCGAAGCCTCCGATATCTGCGTGGAATCAGGGATTTCGCCGGAAGGACAGGCCTGGCTCAGCGTCCGCGACAAAGGGCGGGGGATCGATGCCAAGGACCTGCCGCGTATCTTCGAGAAAGGATTTACCTCTACGCGGAACCACGAGGATCATGCGGCTACCGGCATGGGATTATACTTGGTGAAAAAAGCGGCGGATTCCCTGTCAATCCGGATCAAGGTCGACTCGAAGCCCGGCGGGGGCACCGCTTTTACGTTGTTTTTCCCAAGAAGTAATGCATACGTTCATACGCTAGGCATGTGACAACATTGTCACATGCCTGTTTGTTTTGTTCGGGAAATCGCAGGAATTGTCCCTCCCGGGTAAGGTAAGATAAGGGCAGGATAAAGGAGTGATTAATCATGGCTATACTTGAAGCCAGCAAAATTCATAAAAGTTATGGCAACAAATTTAATCGCCAGGAAGTGTTGAAAGGGATTGACCTGAATGTAGAGAAGGGTGAGTTCGTTAGCATTATGGGGGCGTCCGGCTCCGGCAAGACGACCTTATTAAACGTGCTTTCTTCGATCGATAAAGTCAGTCTCGGCAGCATTAAAATTGAAGGCAAAGAGTTCACGGGGCTGAAGGAGAAGGAGTTGGCCGAATTCCGCAAATCCCATCTCGGCTTTATTTTTCAGGAATACAATTTGCTGGATACGTTAACGGTCAAAGAAAACGTGCTGCTGCCGCTCTCGATCAAGAACGTCTCCCGCAAGGAGGCGGACCTGAAGTTTCAGGAGATCGCCACCGAGCTTGGCATTTACGAAATTAAAGACAAGTATCCCAATGAAATATCGGGGGGACAAAAGCAGCGGACTTCCGCCGCACGGGCGTTTATCCACGATCCGAGCATTATTTTTGCCGATGAGCCGACGGGCGCACTGGATTCGAAATCAGCTTCCGATTTGCTAAATAAGCTGAGCGAGCTCAACCGGAAAATCGCGGCAACGATTATTATGGTCACCCATGATCCGGTGGCGGCAAGCTACACCAGTCGCGTCGTGTTTATCAAGGATGGACAAATTTATTCGCAGCTGAATAAAGGCGACGAGTCGCGACAGTCGTTCTTCAACGACATCATCAAAGCGCAGGGCGTATTGGGCGGGGTGCAGGAATGAGTCTGACCCATCTGATTTACCGCAATCTCAAGAAAAATCTAAAAAACTACTACTTGTACGTGTTCGCCTTAATTTTCAGCGTGGCGCTTTACTTCGCATTTGTCACCTTGCAATATGACCCGGCTTTGGACGAAATAAAGGGGTCCGTAAAAGGGGCCGCCGGATTAAAAGCCGCATCGGTGCTGCTCATCGTAATTGTGACCATCTTTTTGCTGTATGCTAATACCATCTTTATTAAGCGGCGAAGTAAGGAGATTGGTCTCTTTCAATTAATCGGGTTAACGAAAGGAAAGATCTTTCGTATTCTCAGCAGCGAAAACCTGATTCTGTATTTCGGCTCTATGCTGATCGGCATCTTCGTTGGATTTTCCTGCTCCCGGCTGCTGCTGATGATCTTGTTCCAGATCATTGGACTTGAGGCTGCGGCAACGCTGCGCTTCTCCTCGCAGGCGCTGATACAGACCGTCGAGGTCTTTGCGGCGATCTACCTGCTAATTATGCTGATGAACTACACGTTCATCAAACGACAAAGCATTTTGTCGCTGTTCCGAGCGACATCCACTACGGAGAATGTGTATCGTAAAATGCCCTTATCCGAAATTGTCATCGGCATTCTGGGAATCGGGCTGATCCTTTATGGTTACCGGATTTCGGCGGATCTGTTCAGCGGCGACTACACGGAAATGCGGGAGCTCTTCCTCGCCATGATTCGGATCCTAGGTTCGGTGATCGTCGGCACGTACCTGTTCTATAAAGGTTCGGTTAGTTTTATTTTCAATCTGGTTCGTAAGGCGAAAGGGGGATATCTCTCGTTAAATGAGGTGCTGTCCCTCTCCTCGATCATGTTCCGCATGAAATCTAACGCATTGCTGCTGACCATCATCACGACGGTGTCCGCTTTGGCCATCGGTTTGTTGTCGCTAAGCTACATTTCTTATTACTCAACGGAAAAAACCGCTCAGCAAACCGTACCCCATCATTTCACTCTGTTAGATTCCAAGGACGTGGACGCTTTCGAGCAGGCATTAAAGTCTGCCGGAATCGAGACGCGAGAGACTCAGCGCCAAGTGGTGATCGCCGAAGCTGACCTCTCCAACCTCATTGGATCTGCGCTAAGCGGGCAGAATAGCCAACTGACGACACTGGCTGTTGTGGATGAACAAGAGGTTGCTGGGATGGATTTGGGTCCCAAAGAAGCGCTGTTGGCTGGTTCAAGCAATTTGTTGGAGCAGTTCATGGGCTTGCGGTCCAAAGGGGATATGACGATAAAGGGGAACTCGCAGTCCATTCCAGTGACCGTGATCGATACGATGAAGGATGCGATTGTATCGATCCATTTTTCCTCGGGTTTGCCGTCGGTCATCCTTGATCATGCCGACTTCGAGCAACTGATGCAGGATATGAATCGGGAACTTCAGAGTTCCTACCGGGTCTATTATGGGATCGATATTGCGAATCCCGACTCGAAGCAACAAGCGGACCGGATCTATCACGAGTTGGGCTTCGACAAGAAACCAGGCGCGTTGTCGCAAATCAGAATCATTATGGAACAAAGAAGCAACATGGGGTTGATCATGTTTATCGTTGGTTTCCTGGGATTAACCTTCCTGATCACTTCAGGCTGTATCCTGTATTTCAAGCAAATGGGCGAAGGGGAAGAAGAGAAGCCAAGTTACACCATCTTACGCAAGCTGGGATTCACGCCGGGCAACCTGCTCCAGGGCATTCAATACAAGCAGTTGTTTAACTTTGGTATCCCGTTGGTTGTAGGTTTGTCGCATAGTTATTTTGCGGTTCGCTCCGGCTGGTTCTTGTTCGGGACGGAGCTATGGACCCCGATGATCTTGGTCATGCTGATTTATACCGCGCTGTATTCGATTTTTGGGCTGTTGTCGGTTCTTTACTATAAACGAGTTATCAAGGAATCGTTATAATACAGGGAGCACTTAAGCAAAAACAAGGCAGGAACTCCTCATTGGAGGATTCCCGCCTTGTTTTATGTGGTTAAGGTTTCTTTGGAAGGCTGTAAGCTTCCCGAATCAGCGCAAAATAGGTATCGGCTAACACAACTTCAAATTCCGGTCCCAGCGCTTGTGTGATCGCGACAACGTCCGATGGTCTCATGCTCCAAGCGTTGACCCCTACGGAAACAAACATCGGCGAGTTCCCGTCCCAAGAAGCCTTCGCATCATTCAAAATGTTGATACCATCTCTGACCGTGGTCGTGCCTTTGAAATAAGAAACGGGTAAATTGCCGTTGACGATTTCTACGTAATTTTGGCTCCCGCCACCAAGGAACAGGCCTGGTACTTTCAAGTATTTCACATAGGCTTCTGCTTTGGAACCGGTGAGAGGAACGTCACGGGCGTCTTGACGGTTGATTACAAAAGGATACGACATGCCGGATTTCTTCAAATACGGGTAGGAATCCTTCATGAATTGGGGAAAGCTCTCCTCCGGCCAAACCTGCGGACTGAAATACCCGGCTCCTGAAGGTCCGGCTACCAGCAGGTCATTTTTCGTAGCGGTGGACTGGTAATAGTCTAAGATCGCAGGGGCCGCATCAACGAGGAGCGGGCTAGCCGACCAGTTCATGGGTACTTGGCCGCGGGCAGGATCATCCCAAAGATTGCGCATATGATTTTGATCGTACTGCAGGTTATCGCCCTCACCAAACGTGAAGGTCACGTAGATCTTGTTGTTCAACTTCGGAGTTACCGGCTTGTTCGGCTTGGCCGGCTTCGCTTTCGTCCCCGCCATGACCGTCATATTATGGAACCAGTCGGAAGGCAGGACGTAAACACCATAACTAGAGGTCAGGTCAACCCCGGCGATTTCGCCTTCCACATCATTATCAAACCAACCCAAATACGGTGTTCCTGGTTCCACATCCGCTAAAATCCGTTCGAACAACGCCCTTTGTTCAGGTACTCCGCTGGAGAGCCAGAACACCATCGCTTTGTTGGCTACCGCGTAATCGCGGAGGTAGCCGAACGGCTCCTTCGTTTCAGAGGAGAGCGGCTTCACTTTGCTGGCGGAAACTTTAAATTGATTCCACATTTCGACGCTAACGGTTAAATGCTGGGTTCCCGCCGGTGGAATAAATTCGTAGACGAAATAGTTGCCGTTGTCGGCAAACCGGTGGTCCGCACCCGGCAAAAATTTGGAACCGTGCCGGTCGTACAAATACGGTTCCTCTTCCGGCGTGCCGGTTTCAAAGCGAAGGATCTCCTCACCGTCTGCCGATACGCTGATCTCATGAACGGCAGGACCCCAGCCGTCCTGGGTGTAAGCATCCTGGAACCGCAGGTAGACAGCCTCTCCGCCTAGGAACTCGGTCAAATCCAGTTCATACGTTCTCCGGTTGCTGGCATCACGGATTTGCTCCGGTTCCGTAAGAATTGTCTTGAATGATGCGAAATTATCCGGAGGGAGCGGGATGGACGTATTCGGACTGAGACCGACCAGCATCCGTTTTGTCGTTTGACTCCATAAATGCTCGTATTGCCAAGTGTAAGCCTCCATCCGATCTTTGAACTTCCCTTGCAGGTCCTCAACGACACGCAAGCGATAAGGCGCCGCAGTTAGTTCTTGGGCCAGTTCGGGGCTTGCTACGACAGCGTCCTTCAAACCGGCAAGCGTCGTCGCCACATTAATCGAATCAGGCACGGCCGGATCATAGACGATTACGCCTTTGACCTCCCGGGCATACGCCTTGACGATGTCCAGTGGATTTTCGTGAATCCGATAAGGCACCTTAATATCGTTTAACCAAGGATCTTTCTCATTTTGCTGCACGTAAATTCGGGGTTCCTTGCGGTTGACGATCCCTTGAAGTGTTGTCAGCAGAAGCTCGATGTCCCCTGGCTTGTCGTACACTTGAGCCACATCCAAGCGCTTGGCTTTGGCGAAGGTAGGGAGCTCCTGATTCTTCGGCCAAACGATGCCGCTCTTCTTGTTTAGTTCCGCTGAAATCGAGCTGTCTGCGGAGGCTCCTAACGGCATGGTTAACGTACATACTAGTGCTAAACCGAGCGTGATCCATTTGCGCAACATCATTTCGACACCTCTCTTCTTAGAATAAGTTGCGAAAGACTTGTCCGATTCGATCGTTCGATATACCACCTCCTGATGGTTATGGATGTGATTGGAAAGGTTTACAAGCTATATTTAATATATTCTATTGTATATTTCAATAGCTTCGACAAAACTTCACAGGGATCGATTGAAACATATTTATTAACCGATGTCTCGACTTCGTTCTATAGGGGTAACTGTAAACCTAGAGTCAAATTTGCAAAACAAAAGCGTCGACCGTTAAATATAGCAAATATATCCTATAGATAGCCTAACTTCAGATCGATCGTCTCTCTGTTTGATCGAAATTGCATGAAAATTGTAGCTGCAGGAGACGCTATTCAGCGAAAAGGGGATATGAGTATGCCAAACCAAAAGCACGAAAACATCGAAACGGATGGGGATCCGCGCACGATCTACGAAGATACGAGCCCGCATCTCCGGACCGGCTTTATGCCGGAGCAAACGGATGTGACCTCCTTCGAGTCCGAAGAGAGAAATCCGGAGCAAGATCAAACGCGATCCTAAAGGAAACAGGCTTTCTTTAAAAGGAGGGGGCCTGTTTTGTCATGGAAAAGAGGATCTGGGCGGGGAGCGGCGGTATCTGCTTGTTCTATTCTCAAATGCTGGAAATATTGATATACTGGGGGTAATCTGGGCTACTAATTTTAGGGCAGGTGAAATTATGAAACCGATTACAGTCTACGATATCGCCAAAGAAGCTAATGTATCCGTTGCTACCGTCTCACGCGTCCTTAACAATACCGCACCTGTGAAAAAGGAGACCCGGGAACGCATCAACGAGCTGATCAACAAATACCAGTTTCAACCCAATGCGCTGGCTCGAAGCTTGTCGAAGAAGGAAACGGGGATGATCGGCATTATTCTCCCGGATATTACAAATCCGTTTTTTCCAGAAGTGTTGTCCGGGTTTGATCTGGAAGCGCGCAAGCAGGGGTATACTTACTTTCTGTGCGACACGGTCTCAGCCAGTGTGGACAGCGCGGAGCAATATGTCCGGGAATCGCAATATTTGAATGCGCTCGCAGAGAAGCAGGTGGACGGGATCGTCATGATGGGGGGGCGGGTTGATTTGGCCAAACCTGACATGCAACTGATTGAGGAGGTAGCCGAGATCGGCAAAAGGCTGCCCGTTCTACTTGTCAACGGTCGACTCCCTAAATCGGGCCTGAATCGAGTGGCCGTAGACGAACGGTATGGAGCGGAGCTGGCGGCCCAGCATTTGATTGAGCTCGGGCACCGCGACATCGCGATTGTGGGCGGATTCCGTCAGATGTCCAACACGCAGCAGCGGACGAACGCTTTTACGAAGAAGATGGTTCAGGCGGGCCTTGAAGTGCGCAAGGAGTGGGTGCTGCATGGAGGTTTTTCCGTCGCCAGCGGCATGACGTTTATGAATCAATTGTTGGAGCTGCCTAAGCGCCCGACGGCGATCTTTTGTCTGAACGATTTAGTTGCGATCGGCGTGTTAAAGGCGGCCGTCAAAGCTGGGCTGCGCGTCCCCGAAGACCTCTCGATTATCGGATATGATGATACTCCGTTTGCCTCCTATAGCATTCCGGAGCTGACGACCATTTCACTGCATGCTCATGAGCTCGGCCGAACTGCGGGGGAAGTGCTGCACCAAATGATCACAAAGTCGAAGGTGAACAAAACGACCTTGCTGAAGCCGGAGCTGGTTATTCGCGAGTCTACTGCGGCTCTTAACTAGCGTTAGGAGCTTCGGACCCGCTTCCGGCAAAAAGGGATTGACAACTTAAATCTGGCTGGGCTAGAATAACTGCAAGAAAGCCCTTACATTTTACTCGCAGGTAAATTCTTCTTTATTTCACCCTCCACAAACACAACGAAATTTTACTTCTTTCATCAACTCCGAAGAGAAGCATTCATCTGAACAACACTTGGCACAACAACTGAACATTTCGTTTGCTCCAAAGTGAAACCCGTTTCACTCTAATTTTATTGACCACAATGTAACGGGTTTCATGAAATGGGATTCATTAAAGTTTAATAATACAGACGTTAGGAGTGGTCGCTATGAGTACGCGTATCGAGTCCGAATCCGTTGTAAGTCTGTCTGGCCAGGCTGTCAACATCCATGGGGAGAGCGTGATTCTGCTTTGTGCTTCGCTCTTTTATTTCCGGATTCCCCCCGAGTTATGGCAGGAACGGCTCCAGCAGGTGAGAGAAGCAGGCTACAACTGCATCGATGTCTACTTCCCGTGGAATTTTCATGAGCTCCAGGAAGGAACCTGGGATTTCACCGGGATGCGGGATGCAGATACGTTTCTGCGACTCGCCAGTGAAGCGGGATTATGGGTGATCGCCCGCCCGGGACCATATATTTGCTCTGAATGGGACGGCGGCGGCTTGCCTGCCTATTTGTACGCCAAAGAGCCGGCTCTGCGGATTAGAGATAATGACCCTGCGTTCTTGCAGCATGTGGCCCGGTGGTATGCGCAGATCCTGCCGATCCTTCATCGTCATGAAGTCACGCGTGGGGGCAGCGTCATCTTCGTTCAGCTTGAAAATGAACTGGACTTCTATGACTGCTCCAACCCGGCAGGATATATGGCTGCGCTGCGAGACATGGCTGCAACGCATGGCTTATCCGTCCCGCTGATCGCTTGTGCCGGCCAAGGCGGCCTGGTGCAGGCGTCCGGGTTAACGGAAGGTATCGTGCCGACCTGCAACTTCTATCCGGATGACCGGGATCCCGATTTCGAGCGCAAGGTGCTGCATTATCGGGAGGTGCTTCACAGGCAGGGACTTCCGCTGCTCGTTACCGAGACGAACCGGAGCCATTACCTGCTGCGCAGATTGCTGTCAGCTGGAGCCAAGCTGCTGGGTCCTTATCTGCAGGTGTCTGGCACCAATTTCGGCTTCACCAATGCGATCAATAACTGGGGAAGGCCGCTGGCTTTCTTGACCTCGGATTATGATTTCGGAGGCATGATTTCGCCGGAAGGCCATCTCCGTGAAGAAGTGCAGGAAGCAAAGCTTCTCGCCAGGTTCATTCGTGCCTATGGCCGCGCGATTGCGGAATCTGAGCCGAATTCCGGGAGCAAATGGTCTGTTGCGGGCGAGAAGGAGGGAGTGTTTGGCCCGTATGCGCTGCGTTTGAAAGGCGGTGGAGAGCTGATTTTTGTGACCAACGGTGAGGATCGCTCCAAGCAAATCCACCTGCATAATGAGGAAGCCAGCCATGCTTCATCTACCGGGACATGGACCTTAGCTGCTTCAAGATCCTTGGCGCTGCCGGCAAAAGTGCCGCTAACGAACTGGGGAATTTCAGGACAGCTTGTTTCCTCTACGGCGGAGCTTTACATGGTGGAACAACAGATGGACGGAGTGGTTCTCGCGTTTCACAAGGAGGGGGACAACGGGGAGATTGCCTTAGCCGTCGAAGTTGCCCATGATCCGATTACCGAGGGGATGCAGGTCATCCATCGCGAAGGCCAGTTTATCTTGCAACTGTCTGGAGCAGAGACGGCGTTTTGTCGGTTTGAACTAAAGGAGGGGCGACGCTTTACGGTTATTGTCACAAGCCTTCTCAACGCGCTTCGGACCGAAACGATTCACCTGGATGGGACCGTGACCTTAACCGCAGATCAACCGGTCTCGAATGTCCCCGACCCTACGCCTGCACCCGATTGGCGGTTTGTTGGGAGGGAGGGATGGAAGGCGCCAATCCAGGCTGCGACGGTACAGACGAAGGGGGCGGAGGCAGAATTTTTGGAACGGCTCGGCGTTTACCGGGGATACGCCTGGTATGAGGCGGAGACAAATCTAGTCGCCGCTGAACATCGGCTGCATGGATTTCTGGTGCGTCAAGCGAGTGATGTTGTTTCGCTGTATGCTGACGGAGCGTACCTCGGCACTTTTACTCCCGGCGGAGCCAGCGTGTTTGTTCCGGTGAACGGATCGGATGTGAAGAAGCTTCAGGCGCGTGTGGAGATTTGGGGCCACAGCAATTTCGATGACATCCGGCTCCCAGCGCTTCGCTTGCCTTCTCTGAAAGGGATCAAAGGGATTACGGCCATCACCGCCGTACACAACATTACCTCGAACTGGCGCGTGCATCCGAAGGTCGACCGTTCGCGGCAAGGCACTCTTACAGAGATCGACGAAGCATTATGGCCGGTTGTTAGCTTCGGAAGCTGGCTGTCTGCGGATCATCTATCCCAGCATCTTTTCCGCAGAACGTTTATCCCTGGGGCTGGCGGGGATTCGTGGACGCTGCATTTTCGGAACCTTCAAGGGCATGCGCGGCTTTGGGTGAACGGAATCGATGCCGGTCCCATCCATCCGCTGGACCCCTTTATCGATTTGAAGCCGTATGTCACCCCAGGACAGGAGCTGCAGCTTGAGGTCTACCTGGAACGAACGATGGGGCAAAGCGCCGGACAAGTGCTGGTCTATGAAGGGGTTGAAGCATCGGCGTATACGATCAAGGCGGCGGAGGAAGCTCATTTGAAGGCTGCGGCGGAGCATGAAGTTGCTGCAATTCCGCTTGAATTGCCGCTGACGTTGACCTCAGGTGAGGCAGGATGGTTATTCGCTCCAATTCCGAACGCTGCACAAGGCAAAGGTTGGAGGGTCCGTGCCGCTGGCTCGGGATTAAAGCTTACGGTGTTTATGGAGGAGCGGATCGTCGGCAGGCTGTGGCTGCCAGGAGGTGCGGGAAGGCCGATGATGACTGGCGGCAGCGCGGACTCGTTTTATTTGCCGGGTCCATGGTTTCAGGCGGGGCAAGCGCAGCTGTCTATTTTTCTCGAGGCAGTGGATGAACAGGCTGCAGGCAGCTTAGAGAAGCTTGAGTTTATTTCCGTATAGAAGGGAGAGGCCTATGGAAATCACGACGCCAACAAAGGTACGCCAGCGGCCGCAGCTTCACCGGATGCGCCAGCAGGGGTGGTTCAAACGGTTTTGGAACAACAAAACGCTGTTGCTGATGTGTCTGCCGGCTATCATCTTCTTTATCATTTTCGCGTATTTGCCGATGCCCGGCTTGTATCTGGCTTTTATCAAGTACAACTACACGGATGGTATTTTTAAGAGTCCGTTCGTGGGGTTCGATAACTTTCGATTCCTTGTGATGACGGGGGATTTGTGGCGGCTGACTTTTAACACGGTGGTTTATAATCTGGCCTTCATCCTGCTGGGGAACGTCTTGCAAATTACCGTTGCGGTGTTCCTGAACGAACTTCGTCTCAAATGGTTTAAAAAGCTAACCCAAACCTTGATGTTCCTGCCGCACTTTATTTCGGCGGTCCTGATTGGTCTGATCGCTTACAACGTGCTGAGCTACGACTACGGTCTGCTCAACAGCATCCTGACTTCGCTGGGATTCGATCCGGTGAAGACGTATTCGAACGCCACGATCTGGCCGTTTATCATTGTGTTGACGTACTTATGGCAATCGACAGGGTATGGATCGATCGTATATTTCGCCGCCATTATGGGCCTGGATAACGAAATTGTCGAAGCGGCGGAAATCGACGGGGCCGGCGCATTCCAGCGCATTCGTTATATTGTGCTCCCTTGGCTGAAGCCCACCTTTATCATTTTGCTCCTGTTTTCGCTTGGCGGGATATTGCGCGGGAACTTCGGCTTATTCTTCAACCTGGTGGGAGCTAACAACACCGCGCTGTACGCGACGACGGATATCATCGAAACGTATGTGTTCCGCGCCCTCATGACCAACTTCAACTTCTCGATCGGGAGCGCCGTCAGCCTCTATCAATCCGTCTTTGGATTTGTGGTGGTTATCACCGCCAACTGGCTGGTCAAGAAGGTTTCGCCCGACAACTCATTATTTTAGGAGGTACAAGGCATGGATGACGCTCATGAAACGCGAAGCATCCGCACAGATCTAGGCGGCATTATCGTCAAAATCGTCGGCTACCTGTTTATCGGCTTCTTCGCCTTATGCTGTTTGCTGCCCTTCCTGCTGGTCCTTGGCACATCCTTTACGTCGGAAGCGGCGATTAAACGGTTTGGCTTCAATTTCTGGCCCCGGGAATTCAGCACCTTCGCTTACAAAATCGTCTTCGAAAATCCGGATCTCATCATTGGCTCCTATCTCGTGACCATCGGCATTACAATCTGCGGTACCGCACTGGGTTTGTTCTTGGTGGCGATGACGGGGTATGCGCTGCAACGGCCCGATTTTGCTTACCGGAATCGCATCTCTTTCTTTATCTACTTTACGACCTTGTTCAGTGGCGGGCTGGTTCCGTTTTACCTGCTGGTGACACAGTATTTGGGCCTGAAGGATAACTACTTGGCCGTCTTGCTGCCCGGTCTGCTTAGTCCATTCCTGATCATCATGATGAAAAGCTTCGTTCGCTCCATTCCCCACGCGATCACGGAATCTGCCAAAATCGACGGGGCCGGAGATTTCACCATCTTTATCCGCCTAATCTTACCTATGACTACACCAGCCTTGGCCACGATCGGCTTGTTTATCGCCCTGGGGTATTGGAATGAATGGTACAACTCCATGTTGTTCTTATCGCCGGACATGAAGTACCGCCCGCTGCAGCTGTTCCTGTATAACGTCATCACCAGCGCGGACTTCATCCGAAATTCGGCCGCGGCTTCGAACGTGGAGCTGCGCGATGTGCCGCTCGAATCGATGAAGATGGCGACGGCTATCGTGGCGACGGGCCCGGTGATTTTATTTTATCCGTTTGTGCAGCGCTATTTTATCAAAGGCATCACGGTTGGCGCTGTCAAAGGCTAAGGCTTCACAATTTCAAATAGATGAAGGAGGTTTGTGTGAATGGTTCGATGGAAGAAGGCGTCAATTTGGGTCATGGTGAGCCTGCTGGTGTTGCTGCTGGCGTCCTGCGGCGGCGGCTCAAACAACAAAGGGGCGGGCAGCGATGCGGCAAACAATGGGGTGAATTCGGTGAACACCGGTCAAGAGACGGACACGGGAATCGACACATCCAAGTTCGTGAAGATCAGTTATCTCGTTTTGGGGGATAAGCCAAAGAACGGTCAGTTCGAAAAGGTGCTTGCAGAAGTCAACAAAATCATGAAGGAAAAAATCAACGCCGAGCTGGAATGGAAATGGATCGAATGGGCGGATTGGCAGACCAAATACAATCTGGCGTTAGCCTCTGGGGAACCGATTGATCTGATTACGATCGGAACCGACTGGCTCGACACCTGGGGGAATGCGCAGCGCGGCGCCTTCATGAATCTGGATGAACTCCTGCCGAAATACGCGCCGGAAACGTGGAAATCTATCCCGGAAGAGGATTGGGAAGAAAGTAAATACAACGGCAAAATCGTCCTGATTCCGGAGAACGATTACACGCAGTGGGTCAATCACGGTTTCTTCTACCGCGGCGATTGGGCGAAGGAGGCCGGGATTACCGAACCGATCAAGGATTGGGAGGGCATCGAGAAATACTTGCAGTACATTAAGGACAACAAACCGGATGTGATTCCGTGGGACGCAGCGTCAGGCACGCAAACCTGGGGTGGATTTGTTCAATCGTATACGGATGAGCTGGAGCTTCCAATTTCGACCGGTTTCTTGCCCGTATTTACGGCTAAATCCTATGAAGAGCGATTTACTGCTGTAAGTCCAATCTTCGAGGACGTGTTCTTGGATTATGCCACGATGATGAAAAGATGGGCGGATCAAGGCTTCTGGCGTGAAGACGCCCTGAATAACAAGAACAACAACCGCGATGCGCTGAAAGCCGGCTTGTCGGGGCTTGATCAGCATCATACACAGACGTTCTCTGGACTTCGCGTCGAAATGGATAAAGCACAACCTGGTTCGGAGCTGCAAATGTTCCCATTCTCCCGGACGCGCGGCACCAACCTTATGGAGCTGTCGATTACTCATGGCGGTACATCTGTAGGGGCGCACAGCAAAAACCCGGAACGCGCGCTGATGGCCTATGATCTGATTCGCAATAATGAAGAGATTTATCATCTGATCAACTATGGGATCGAAGGCGTACAATACGTGATCAAAGATGGCAAACGTGCACGTCCTGAAGGTTATGATGACGCAAGAGACGGCTTTTATTCAGATTTCTGGGGCGGCCGTGTCGACAAGTTTGAAATTCCCAGCGAAACGACCTGGGATCAGATCGAAGAGACGTTGTATGCGGAATACGATAAGATCAAGAAGCCATATGTATACGGTCGCTTCGTATTTGATAAAACGCCGGTAGAAGCTGAATTGACCGCGATCTCGCAGGTAACCGGAGAGCTTGGTCCGGCCATCGTGATGGGGAAAGCCGGAGACCCGGCGAAGGCGGTTGAAGAGTTCCGCAACAAGCTGAAGCAGGCCGGATACGATAAAGTGTTGGCCGAGCTGCAAAAGCAGTTGGACGCTTATAAAGTTCAGATCGGTGAATAATCGTTATACGGAAAAACAGAACGGACCCGCGAATCGCGGGTCTGTTTTTTTGTGAGAGATTGCAATTTCGCAAGAAAATGGATTTACATTTTTCAAAATGAGGCATATACTAAAACTATAAAGTTGCACTGAGGAAACTTTAATGGATATAGACAACTTTAGTGGGCGCAAGCGCAAGGGAGGGATTCTCATGATGGAACAAAGTATTGCGCAACAAACGACTCCAGTCACATCCAATGGATTGGATCATAAAACGTCCGCACATGCCGCATTGGACGGCAGAACGAAAGGTCTGAAACGGCTTCTTCCGTTTCTTGGACCTGCGTTTATCGCTGCGGTTGCTTATATCGATCCCGGTAATTTTGCAACGAACATCACCGCAGGATCGAAGTACGGGTATCTATTGTTATGGGTGATTTTCGCTTCGAATTTGATGGCGGTGCTGATTCAGTCGTTATCGGCGAAACTAGGGATCGCCACTGGCAAGAATTTGCCCGAGGTTGCTCACGATCGATTTCCGAAGGGCGTGTCGATCTTCCTGTGGATTCAGAGCGAGTTGGTCATTATCGCTACGGATCTGGCCGAATTTATCGGGGCGGCGTTAGGGCTCTATCTGCTGTTTGGCATTCCGATGCTGCCCGCTGCCGTGATCACCGCGATTGGCTCCTTTGCGATCTTGGAGCTGCAGCGTCGGGGATATCGCGCACTGGAGGCGGGAATCGCCGCGATGGTGCTGATCGTTGTTTTGGCCTTTGCCTTTCAAGTGATTGCGGCGAATCCGGATTTTGCTGCCGTTGGCGCAGGCTTAGTGACTCCTCGCTTTGACGGAGTGGACAGCGTCCTGCTGGCTGCGGGTATCTTAGGGGCCACCGTAATGCCTCACGCGATTTATCTGCACTCCTCGTTAACACAAAACCGGATTGTGGGACGCAATGAGGCCGAGAAGAAGAAAATTTTTAAACTGGAATTCATCGATATCGTGTTGGCGATGTTGATTGCCGGGGCCGTGAATATGGCGATGGTCGTTGTCTCCGCAGGGCTGCTCTTCAAAAATGGTCTAGTGGTTGAAGATCTGGACGTCGCCTTCCAACAATTCGGAACGATCGCCGGACCGTTCACCGCCATTTCTTTCGGACTGGGACTGCTGATTGCCGGCCTCTCGAGTTCTTCGGTGGGTACGATGGCCGGGGATGTGGTGATGCAGGGGTTCATCAACAAACGAATTAACCTGTACGTGCGGCGGGCGATTACCACCATTCCGCCGCTGGCGATCATCGTGTCGGGCGTGAACCCGACGAATGCCCTGGTCATGAGCCAAGTGGTGTTGTCGTTTGGGATTGCCTTTGCCTTGATTCCTTTGATCTTGTTCACCTCGAACCGCAAAATTATGGGCGGCCTCGTGAATCATCGGGTGACCACAAAGCTGGGGTGGATGATCTCCGCTTTGGTCGTTAGCTTGAACCTGTTCCTGGTCGTTCAAATGCTCTGGTGAGGTACGTAACAATGAGGACTTCCATTTCCGCGTTGGTGCGGGATGGAGGTCCTTTTTTCAAGTGGACAAGCTAGGGAAAAGCAAAAGCGAAAGAGAGCCGTTTGTGGGCTATCTCCTTCGCTGTCTGCATTAGAAGCACGTGAATGAGCGAATCCGATTCAAATCGATGCCGAAGTATCCCCAGAAGAAACCAAACCACCGGAATCCGGCAATCGAATTCCGCCCGACGAATACCGGGAAGAACCAGAATTGCTCCCCATTGTTCAGCCAAACGTAGGTGTTGCGGAACAAGCAACGTCTAATTCCGCCCGGATCGATGGCAAACGTGCCGACTTGCATTTGCGGTACAAATTGTGGTGGTGGAGAGGTTGGCGGCTGAACGCCTCCCGGTGCTCCTCCCGGAGTACCTGGGAATCCTCCAGGACCTCCCCCTGGAAAACCACCTGGAAATCCTGGACCACCAGGTACGCCAGGCCCTCCCGGAAATCCTCCGCCGGGTCCCGGCGATGGAAAAAATCCCATATGTGATCGCTCCCTTCAATGTATAGGCACAATCATCATATGCAAATGCGGAGAGGGCGGTTGGGCGAATGCCATGGAAATTGTTTTATTTTTCGTGCTTCTCACTCAGGCCAAGAAACTGGTAAATTCGCGACTTGTATTGCTCCAGGCTTTCGTAGCAGCCATACATGCGGCTTGCGATCGTCTTCCCATTCCCAAAGAAGAAGCGTTCAAACTGGTTTTGTCTGCCGCCAAACGCGCTGCCGCCCAGCTCCCAGGCCAGCCTGAAGAGGGCGATGCGATCTTTTGCCAGACTGGATATTCCCTGCAAATAGGTATCGAGGTAAGCTTGGTTTTCCGAATTGAAGTCTGCCCCAAACGGGTTCATGATCAGTTGGCTGGCGCTAATCGTACGGATCATCTTCAGCGCTTCCTCATGCAGATCGGGAAACTGGATACCCGCGGCGGTCAGCGGTGCCAGCGCTGGAACATAGTAACCGGATGCGGTGAAGGTTCCGCCGGTCTCGGCCGCCATACGCAATGCTTTCAGGTTCTCCAGCATTGCCATGATTTTGGCGATTGAATGAAGGAACGAGGGCTCGCCATCCGCATTCTGCTCCATGGCCAACGCTTGCAGCAGCCCTAGGAAAAATTCAGTCTTCACAATGTACCGCGTGAGGATCTGGTGACCGGCGTATGCATGGAAGTGCCCTTCATGAAACAACCGATCGCACAAATCCTCTTCGCCGAAGAAAAATACCCGATCCCGCGGAACGAGAACCCGATCAAAGATCACCATCGTGTCCATTTCCTCAAACCGGCTGGAGAGGGGGTGATCATAACTTGAATCAAACGCGTGGCTCTCTCGGCAAATAAAGGTCATTCCCTCCAAATCATTTGGTACCGCAAAAGCGAATGCGCTGGGATTCACCTTCCCGTCTCCCAACATAAAGGAAGGCGTGGGGAGGACGAGGATTTCCTCGCAGGTGGGTCCCTGGGTCGCCATCAGAAAAGCACCGCTTACGACAAGACCCTCAGGAAGGATCTCTACCACCTTGGCGGCCAGGGATTCATCATGATCAACCGGTCCGGACATTTTGCTGATCATCGGCTGAACAAAGGCATGGGATAACGTGATGTCATTTTCCCGACAATACTCGTAATACGTACGCAGATTCTGTCCATACTCCGGCGCGACAGCCTCCATCATGGAGGCAGCGGTATAAAAAGACATCAACGCGGTGTTCATATAGTCGGGGGAACGGCCGAGAAATCCATGATGCAAACCGGCCCAAATCTCGGACATCCTCCTTCTGCGAACTAACTCTTCGGGAGTGGTCGGCGGCAAAAATGAAAGGCCAACGCGCTCCTCGGTGGTCGGTGACACATACGTCATGACGTCCCGCAGGTCATCCTCGCATTGCTTATCGTACATCGCGGCCTGCGTCCGGATCAGACCTCGAAAGGCAGGGTGCTCGGATAACGGAACGTTAACGCGTTCGCCGTTGTACCATAACCGGATGCGCTTGCGGTTGATCCGTTCGATGTACTGTTTTCCGTTTTTAATGGGCATCGTCTTCTTTGTCCCCTTTACTTGTAATAAGTGCAGTTTTTATATATAGTGCAGGGGCATTTAGGAATGTGCTTCTTAAAAGAACAGGATCTTGCGAAATTCGCAAGACCCTGTTTCAGCTCTGATTCA
>NZ_JALXVO010000064.1:0-22075 GCF_025151705.1 Paenibacillus sp. p3-SID1389
ACTACTCTAACTACTCCCAACTGCCCTAACACACCTGCGACGTTTAAAGCTCCTGCACACCTTGCTTTTGGAGTAACTATTTCTCTTGCTTTCGCCTGCGGACTCCGGCGTGCGGCTAACGCTTGTCAGAGCGCTTATTTGGGCCAAATGAGGGGGATTTCAATTCTAACACTTGTTAGCGAGCTTATTGGCATCAAATGGCCTCGTTTCGGGGGCGAAACAGGAAAATAAGCTCTCTCATAAGCGTTACATTTTGAAAATCCCCATTTTGGGCCCAATAGCGTTGCTGGCAAGCGTTAGAGGTTCGTTTCGCCTCAACAGCCATCACCGGAGCCGATCAGATCACAGGAGCCGAGTTTCTCTCACTGCGACTGAGACCCCCGAGCCGCCTCATCCCACGCCATCATGGCGGAGGGGAAGAGCTCGATCGCGCGAGGGAACACGCCGTGAAGGTAGGCGATCAGCACGCCGTAGTTGACGATCGGGACGCCGGCCGCTTCGGCTTCGCCGAGGCGGTGCAGCATGGCGCGGCGGTTGAGCATGCAGGCGCCGCAATGCACGATCAGCGCGTAGCGGGACAGGTTCGGCGGGTAGCTGTAGCCGGAGACGTGCTCGAT
This sequence comes from Paenibacillus sp. p3-SID1389, assembly GCF_025151705.1. Classification (NCBI taxonomy): domain Bacteria; kingdom Bacillati; phylum Bacillota; class Bacilli; order Caryophanales; family Paenibacillaceae; genus Paenibacillus; species Paenibacillus sp. p3-SID1389. Next base: position 618 of record NZ_JALXVO010000064.1, read on the forward strand.
CTGCAGCTGCTTGCCCGTGGTTTGGCGCAGCCAGCGGGGGATTTTGACGGTGCCGATGTCGTCGGACTGCTGATGGTGCGTGCAGGCTTCCGCGATCAGTACGCGGTCGCCGTCCTGCAGGTTCTCCACGGCCCGCGCGCCTCGGACGAGCTCATTTAGGTCGCCTTTATGGCGGGCGAACAGGATGGAGAACGAGGTCAGCGGCACGTCCCGCGGCGTATCGGCGGCGACCTTAAGGAAGACCTGCGAGTCGGTGATGACGAGCCGCGGCTTCGTCCCGAGCCGATCCAGCGTGGCCCGGAGCTCGTGCTCCTTCGTCACAACGGCGATGGCGTCGCTCTCGAGCAGGTCGCGGATCGTCTGCTGCTGCGGCAGGATCAGCCGGCCTTTGGGCGCGGCTTTGTCGATCGGCACGACCAGCACGACCAGGTCGCCCGGCGCCACGAGGTCGCCGACGAGCCGGAAGCGCTCCTCCTCGTGCGGAAGCGCCGCGACGATGGCCCGCTTCAGCTCCGGCACGCCGCTCCCGTCCAAAGCGCTGAATGCCACGCATTCCAGGCCAAGCTGGGCCTTCACCTCGGCAAGTACAGCCGCCCTCGCGTCCGTATCCAACAGCGCGTCGACTTTATTCACCACGCCTACGACAGGGATCTTCCGTTGCTTCAGTTCGGCCAACAGCTCCCGATAAAAATCATCGGGACCCGCCAACGCATCAATCACCAACAAGGCGAGGTCGGCGCGGTGGATCAGCTCCCGCGTTTTCTGCTTGCGCCGCTCGCCAAGCTCGCCTTCGTCGTCCAGCCCGGCGGTATCAATCAGCACCACTGGTCCCAGCGGCAGCAGTTCCATCGCTTTGTACACCGGGTCGGTGGTCGTCCCCCTCACCGGCGAGACGACGGCAATCTCCTGCCCCGTTAAAGCGTTCACCACGCTGGACTTCCCCACATTCGTCCGGCCGAAGACGGCGATATGCGTCCGCTCCCCGCGCGGCGTTGCGTTCAGACTCATCTAACCATTCCCCCTCTATTCGCCGGGGATGCCCGGCTTCGTGACCTGCAGCGGATTCAGGATGGCGGCAGCGCGTTCGGCGGTCAGCCAGCCGCCGCTCACAGCGACCTGCTCCACCGACAGCCCCTCGCGCCGGGCGATCCCGGCAATCTCGGCGGCCGCCTCGTAGCCGAGATGCGGGACCAGCGCGGCGGCCAGCACGGTGGAACGCCGCAGATGCTCGCGGCATACGCCCTCGTTGACGGCGATGCCGCGAATGCAGCGCTGCTCGAACAGCGGAACGGCCCGCCCCAGAATCTCCAGCGATTCCAGCAGGGAATCGGCGATCAGCGGGCCGTACGCGTTCAGTTCGAGCTGGCCGCCGGCGGCGGCCCAAGTGATCGCGGCATCGTTCGCGATCACCCGCATGGCCGCTTGGCCGGCCATTTCCGCCATGACGGGGTTCACCTTCCCCGGCATGATCGACGAGCCGGCCTGGACGGCGGGCAGCGTGTATTCGCCGATGCCCCCGGCGGGGCCGGACGCCAGCAGCCGCAGGTCGCCGGCGATCTTGAACAACGTCACGGCTGCCGCTTTCAGCAGCCCGGACACCTCGACGAAGACGTCCATATTCTGCGTCCCGTCCATCGGAAATTCGCTGCGCGCCAGGCCCAGCCCGGTCAACTCCTGCAGCGTGTCGGTGACTTGGAAAATGTAAGCACGCGGCGCGTCGAGTCCCGTGCCGATCGCTGTGCCGCCGAGATGAATCTCGCGCAGCCGCTCCTCGGCTTTGTACAGCCGCCACCGGTCGCGGGCGACCGCCTTGGCGTAAGCGCCAAACCCCTGGCCGGCCATCATCGGCAGGGCGTCCATCAGCTGCGTGCGTCCGAGCTTCAGCACATCCGCGAATTCCCGCTCCTTCTCCTGCAGCGCCTCCTGCAGGGAGGCATAAGCGTCGCTGAGCGGGCGCAGCAGCCGGATCGTCGCGATTCGAAGCGCGGTGGGGTACACGTCGTTGGTCGATTGACATCGGTTGACGTGGTCCAACGGATGGACAAGCTGGTAGTCGCCTTTTGTCCCTCCCAGCCGTTCAATCGCTAAATTGGCGATCACCTCGTTGACGTTCATATGCGTGGACGTGCCCGCGCCTCCCTGTAGGGCATCAACCACGAATTGATCGACCAAGGCGCCCTCGGCAATCTTGTCGCACGCCCATTCAATCGCTTCCGCGACCTCAGCCGGGATTAGGCCCAGCTTGCCATTGACCCGCGCCGCCGCTTTCTTGACCACGGCGATCGCTTCGATCAGCCGGGGATGGGCTGGACGCCCGCTGACCGGAAAATTCTCCATCGCCCGCGCCGTATGAATGCCGTAATAGACTTCTGCCGGGATCGCTTTGGGGCCTAGCGCGTCGGTCTCCATGCGATATTTTTGATCGGAATCGGGTTCATTCGGAAATTCTTGACGCATTCGGGTTCGCCTCCGACAAATGTCAATCTCTTCCTTTTCATCGTAGTTGAAAGCGATTTCTCGAGACAGTAAAGAAGATCACGTGAAAGGCCGGAAGGAACTTGTTCTAAAGACGATTTTTCGTCCATAAGCTAGGGATAAGAAGGAGGGGTACATGCCATGGTCGAACCAAATAAAGCCAAGCATCAGGAGCTGCATTTGCTAAATCGCAAGCTGCTGGACATTACGGGGGTCCTCAATGTGGAAAGCTTCGACAGCGAGGAGTTTTTGCTTCAAACCGAACTTGGTGCGATGACGATCCGAGGGCATAATTTACATATCAAAAACCTGAACCTGGAGCAGGGACTGGTCAGCATCGAAGGTACGGTAAACTCGCTTTCGTATTTGGATCCGGGGTCCAATTCGTCCAGTAAGGGCCTGCTCGGCAAGCTGTTCCGATGAATTTGGAGACACAATGGGCGACCCTGCTCTGGATGCTGGCATCCGGGGGGATCATGGGCATCGCCTTTGACAGCTATCGCGTCGTCTCGGGACAGCTCCGGTTTCCCCGCTGGAGTGTCCATGCCCTCGATTTGCTCTACTGGTTGGCTGCCGCCTTATTCGTCTTCCGCACGTTGTATCACAGCAACCAGGGGGAACTAAGGTTCTATGTTTTTTTAGGACTTTTTCTAGGTATTTGGATTTATTTTTTGTTCCTTAGTGTTCTCACCGAGCGTTTTGTGTTAATGTTAATGAGGATAGCTAACAAAATTTATCATTTTATCGTACGAACGATTGAGATTTTCATCATCGCTCCGTTACAATGGCTGGTCAAAATGATCCGTGTTCTGCTCGGATTCGTTTGGATTGTGCTGCTGTTCCTAGGCCGGATCACCTTGTTGCCGATCTGGAAGCTGCTCGTATGGGTGCTTACACCTATATGGACAAGGCTTCGGATTCCGCAGGGGGTGGACAAGATTCGGCGTTGGGCGGCTGTGTGGCGAGAGCGTGTTTTGCGTCTATTACGCTGGTTCTACAAAGAATAAGGCTGGGAGGTGCCCTGGTGCGCGAAGTGTCGACAAATCCGAAACCATCGAACAAAACTTCATCCTCCGGAAACGGATCTGCTTTCGCTAAGCGCAGGCTGCGGATCTGGATGGGATTTATGGTCCTGTTTTTAAGCTGGGCCGGATATACGTTCATTTCTCAAGCCGGGGAGATCGGCAGCAAATCGCTAGAGCTGGCGGAACGGCAAGCCGCCAAGGCAGCCAGTGAGCAGAGCTTGAACCAGCTCAAATATGAGATTGACCGTTTGAATGACCCCGAATACATTGGACAAATTGCCATGAAGAAATATGGTCTGTACAAACCGGGTGAAATCCCTGTCCGGGTATCCGAGTCCGAAGCCGGAAATGACTGACCCCATGCGGGTTGACGGGACATCCGTCTGTTGACCTTGTTTCAGTCATTCGGTATAATCAAATCACCGCAGTCAAGATTTCGAGGCCTGGCTGTATATTTTTAAGGGAGGATCATTTTATTTTATGGCAATTGAAGTGGGCACCAAGTTAGAAGGAAAAGTGACAGGCATCACGCATTTCGGAGCATTTGTGGATCTGTCAGGAGGTGTCACGGGTCTCGTTCATATTTCGGAGATCGCCGACAATTACGTGAAAGACGTTAACGATCATCTGAAGATCGGCGATATGGTTACCGTAAAGGTAATCAATGTCGATAAGGACGGCAAGATCGGACTTTCCATCAAGCAGGCTGTTGACAAACCGGCCGAAGCCAGACCGCCTCGTGCACCGAGAACGGACCGGCCAATCGGCGGAGACCGTCCTGGCGGCGGATTTAACCGGGACCGGGGAGGACGCTCTTTCAAGCCCCCAGCCAGCAAATCCTCATTCGAAGACAAAGTTTCTCGTTTCCTGAAGGACAGCGAGGAGCGCATTTCTTCGTTGAAGAAGAATACGGAAGGCAAACGCGGAGGTCGCGGAGCCAAACGAATGTAATCCCTGAAAACTTAATTAATCAAACCCACCGTAGGCGAATCGCTCGCCTGCGGTTTTTTGTTTTGTTTCGCGCTCCAATCTTCACAAGTTGACTTTTGCCTATGCGATAAAGCATGTTTTGTCGCCTCTGGGCTTTTTGCCGACAGGTTCTTACGGTTTTTTACGAGGAGCGCGTTCAAATGGCCGTTGTTCGCAGAACAAGCCCGTGATTCCCCATGCGAACATAGAAACCCCTGATGCGGCTCATCGCTATGGGGGGCCTGTATTCGCGCGGTGTCGGCGTTCCCTCTCAATTTGTCGGAAATTTCTTTTGCACCGGCTCCGGTATCTGACAAACTTTCCGGTTCTAGCCTCCTATAATGGGACATACCTTACTAATTTGGAAAAGGCGGTGCCAGGATGTTGAATAAGTGGAATGTCACCCTGTTTCCAGGGATGAGAAAGGCGAAGGCATGGGACAAGGGAGCGTTGCGGAATATGCTGCTGGACCAGCCAATCATCCAGCGGGCTGGGCGGCTGTTCGCGGTCAACAAGTGGACCGGACTGCTTCTTGCGATGAGCTTCCTGCTGGGCCGGGCGACGATCTTGGATGAGCTGGCTCCTTTTGCCGTCGCTTTCTTTGCGGTGATTCGATTTATGCGGCGGGATATCGCGTGGTTCGCAGGGGCGGCGATGGTCTGCGGAGCGCTGCTGACGCCGGGTGCGCATCTTCATGCCATGGAAATCGCCGTGGAGCTTTTGATCTTCGCTTTGCTGCAAAAGGGGCTGGAGTCTTTTGAACGGGCAGATCTCTCCTATGCGCCGATTATGGTGTTTACGAGTACGTTCTTCGTTGGGATGTTCGGGGCGGTGATTGGCCCTTCCCTGACTTGGTACGCACTCGCGATGACCGTGATGGATGCACTGCTCAGCTTCGTATTGACGCTTGTCTTCATTCAGGCGGTCCCGGTGTTTACCTACCGGAAGAAGCATTACCAGCTGCGCGGCGAGGAAATTTTATGCCTCGTGATCCTGCTGGCTTCAGTGATGACCGGAACGGTCGGGTGGGAGATTCAAGGGTTATCGGCCGAGCACGTGCTGTCGAGGTACCTGATCCTGCTGTTCGCCTTGGCAGGCGGTGCACCTTTGGGAGCTTCGGTTGGCGTGATCACCGGATTGATCCTCAGCCTTGCAGATACGTCGGCCTTGTATCAAATGAGCTTGCTGGCGTTCTCTGGGATGCTGGCCGGGATGCTTCGGGAAGGGCGCAAATGGGCGGTCGGATTCGGCATGTTGCTCGGTTCGTCCATTCTGTCCATCTATATCGCCGGCCCGGCGGATGTGATGTCCTCCACTTGGGAGAGCTGCACCGCAGTTCTGATCTTCCTGCTGACCCCCAAAAAGATGGTCCAAATTATTGCCAAATACGTACCCGGTACGCAGGAGCATGCCAAAACCCAGCATGAGTACGCCAAACGGGTGCGCGATATTACGGCTGGCCGGGTGGCGCAGTTCTCCCAAGTCTTCAAGCAGCTGGCGCGAAGCTTCGGACAAGTGTCCAGCACCGGGGAAATCGCTAAGCGCGGCGAGGAGATCGACCATTTTATGAATGCGGTGACCCAGGGCGCTTGCGCTACCTGCTTCCGCAAGAATACGTGCTGGGACGGACGATTCTATCAAACGTACAAGCTGATGACAGAAATGATGACCGCGATCGAGGAGAAGCCGGACATTACTGCGGACGAGTTGCCGGCAAGATGGTTGAAGATGTGCGCGAAGACCGACCAGGTGCTGGATATTATGAAACACGAGTACGATCTGTATCAGCATGATCTGCATTGGAAACGGCAAATCTACGACAGCCGCCAGTTGGTGGCCGAACAGCTCTCGGGGGTCTCGCAGGTGATGGAGGATTTGGCCCGAGAGATCCAACGCGAAGGACAAGCCATGTATAAGCAGGAGGAGCAAATCCGCGAAGCGCTGGAGAAAATGGGCTTGTCCATTCATAGCATCGACATTGTGAGTCTGGACCACGGAAACGTAGAGATCGAAATCGTACATGCGTACACCCGCGGTTTCGATGAATGCCGGAAGATTATTGCTCCGCTGCTGTCAGATATCCTCGGAGAGCATATCGCTGTAATGAATGAAGTCCATCATGGAGGAAAAGAAGGCCTGGCGACCGTCACCTTCGGCTCGGCGAAAGCGTTTGAGATTACGACCGGGGTCGCCGGCACCGCCAAAGGCGGAGACATGCTCTCGGGCGACAGCTTCAGTGCCAAGGAGCTGGGCAACGGCACGTTTGCTGTGGCGATCAGCGACGGGATGGGCAACGGGGAGCGGGCGCGGCTGGAGAGCAGTACGGCGCTGAACATCCTCGAACAGCTGTTGCAATCCGGCATGGAGGAGACGCTGGCGATTAAATCGGTGAACTCGATTCTGATGCTGCGTTCGCCCGATGAGGTGTACGCGACGGTGGATATGGCGCTGATTGATCAATATACGGCGCGGACGACGTTTATGAAGATCGGTTCCTCACCTAGCTTCATCAAGCGAGGTCAGGAGGTAATCCCGGTGACGGCCAGCAACCTGCCGATCGGCATCATCCAGGATATCGAGGTCGATCTGGTGTCCGTTCAGCTCTATCCGGGAGATACGCTGATCATGATGACGGACGGTATCTATGATGCGCCGGGCCCCGCGGTCAACAAGGAGCTGTGGATCAAGCGGCTGATCCAGGAGATCCAGGCCGAGGATCCGCAGGAGATTGCCGATTGTCTGCTGGAGTCCGTCATCCGGTATCAGAAGAACGTCATTCACGATGATATGACCGTGGTTGTGGCAAATATCGACCATCTCCAGCCGGAGTGGGCTACGTTGCATATCCCCGGCATCAGCCGACTGGAGCGGCCGCGTACCGTGAGTTAAACAGAGAGCTTGAGGTGAGAACCTCAGGTTCTTTTTTTGGCGGAAAAATCTTGTTTTTCCTGAACTGGGGGAAAGCGCGTTATAATAGGGGGTGAGAAAGGGGAGTGGAATATTGGATTACCGTGTGGAGGTTACCTTTGAACCCCGGTACGAGCTGCTTAGCAGCCTACATACGATGATATGCCGCAAATCACATAAGAAAATCGACCTGAGCCCGGCATGGGTGAAGGATACGTTAAAACAAATTACGCCGGATTTGAGCTCCCTTCTCAGCGAAATGGAAGTGGACAGCGACTGGAAAACCACGTATTTGCTTGCTTACTTGTGCCCGGACGGGGCGTCGCCTGAGGAGTTTCTGGCGTGGCTGGAGAAGAAGACGCCGGGAGATCTGTATGAGCTGATCGCCGAGTACAGTCAGCAATTTCCGAAGGATATGGGGCAATTCCGCTCCCGTACCTTGACCGTGTTGTCCAGCTGGCATGAGCAATATTTCCGTAAGCTGGAGCCGAAAGTGATCGGCGGGCTGCGTTCCGAAGCTCAGGCGCGTACGGCGGAGCTGGCCAACCAAACCGAGTTGTCGGCGTTTATCGAGGAGACGACGAACGGATTAACGTTTATGCCAAAGGAAGGGCTGGAGAAGCTGGTTCTTGTGCCGCACTATCATTTTCAGCCGATGAATATCATTTATCACTTTGGCCGGATCACGCAGTGTCATTATTCGGCGCGATTCTATCTGGACGACGAAACGGATTTTCCTCCCCATGAATACCGGATGCTCCGGGCGCTCGCCGAGCAGAGCCGACTGAAAATTTTGCGTTATTTGAGCGGCGGTCCCCGAACATTTACGGAGATCGTCCGTCACTTGCAGATTTCCAAGGGGATTACGCATGATCATGTGTCCAAGCTTCGCAGCGGCGGCTTTATCCGTGCCCATATCGATGGGGAAACGATATCCGAATACAGCTTGCGTCCGGAAATGCTGGATGTGATGCACCGGAAATTGGTCGATTATATCGTCAACTAAATCAGTGCCAGCCATGGCAGTCATAAGGATTCCGCACCGTGTGAACGGGGGCGGGGTCTTTTTTTGTGGCATAAATATTAAATTCTCTGAATAAAGAAAAATTATTAAGTTCTCTATTTACAGAACCGCATCCCGATCGTATAATAGGAGCGTTAAAACTCTACTTAACTTATCGGAATTAATGTCTATTGTAAGGTTCCACCTGAAAAAAGACAATTCGGAGGGAGAAAATCATGCAAATGAAGAAAAAACGAGTGACTGCGCTTCTGACCTTATTGTTGTCCGGGGCTTTGGTACTGACGGCCTGCGGCGGGGACGGGGGCAACAATACTGCGCAGGGAGCGGATTCGACATCGGCTCAGGCGGGTAATGGCCAAAGCGAGGCTGGTGCGAACAACGCAGGCGCAGAAGCAGGAGGCGCGCTGCAGTTCATTCCGGCCAGCGATATGTCCAAGCTTCCAGCGATAGCCAAAGAGCGCACCGATACGATTATCGTTGGCTTAACCGACCCGAGCGGCGCGTTTACGCCGTACTTCCAGCAGAGCGGATATGACGGCAATGTATCGTCGCTATTGTTTACGCCGCTGGTAACGGTGGATGACAATGGGCTGCCGACCCCGGGCCTCGCCGAAAGCTGGGAGGTTTCCGATGATCAGCTGACGTATACGTACCATCTGCGTAAGGACTTGAAGTTCAGCGACGGTTCGCCAATGACTGCAGACGATGTGGCCTTTACCTGGACGTTGCTGCATGACAAAGCTTACGACGGGGACTCCCAAATCCCAACGCTGCATATCGTTGGCGGTGAAGCTTATAAGGAAGGGAAGGCGGACAGCATTTCCGGCATTACCGTGAAAGATCCGCAGACCATCTCGGTGACGCTGGAGCAGCCAAATGCGACCGCCCTGGTGCTGCTTGGCGGCGATATCCTGTCCAAAGCTTATTACGGCAAGGACTACAAGTTCGGCCAGCTCGATTACATTAAGAAGCTGCACGAGAAGCCGGTCGGCAACGGCCCTTATATCCTGGAGAAGTTCATTCCGGGGCAAGAGGTGCGTTATGTCGCCAACCCTTACTACTATGCGGGTAAGCCAAAAACCGAGAAGTTTATCTATAAAACCTCTGAAGGTGACACATGGCAGTACCTGGAGACAGGTGAAGTGGACTACGCTTCCTTCAGCGCCACGACCGAGAACATCGATAAGCTGAAAAGCATGGGCTTCGTCAATATTTTGCCGTATACCCCAAGCACTTATGGTTATCTGCAATTAAATCTCGAACATGAAGCTTTGAAGGATAAGAAAGTTAGACAGGCGCTGACGTATGGATTGGATCGTCAAAGCATTTACGTGGAAGCGAACCAAGGCGCAGGGCAAGTTGCCAACATTCCAGCTTCGCCAATTTCCTGGGCTTACACGGAAGAAGGCATCAACCAATATGCCTATGATCCGGACAAAGCCAATCAACTGCTGGACGAAGCCGGTTGGGTGAAAGGGGCAGACGGCATCCGTGAGAAGGACGGTCAGAAGCTGACCATCCATTACCTTGGTTCCAAGAACGCCCAAACCGACGTCTTTATTGCTGTAGCGACGGAGAACTTCGCTGAAATCGGCGTAAACTTCCAGCCGGAGGTGTTCGCGGACTTTAACGCGCTGGTCTCCAAGGTCGAAGGCGGCGACTACGATATGGCTTCCTTCTCTACTCCAATGCTTGCTGACCCGTCCGACGGCGTACTGCAATTCGTGGATGGAGAGATCAAAGGTTATGACAACCCGAAGGTCAAAGAGTTGTATGACAAAGCACTGAGCACCAGCGACATCGAACAACGTAAAGCCACTTATAAGGAGCTGTTCCAGCTGCTGAACGACGAATTGCCGATTATCTTCACGAACTACAAGAAGACGGTATATGCCTATAACGGCCGCATTCAAAACCTGACGGTCAGTCCGTTTACCGGCCTGTCCTCCAGCTTGCCAAACTGGACGTTGGAATAGAATCTGAATCTTTGAAAAATCAGCCGCTCCCCTCGTGTGCCCTGCATGCGAGGGGATGGCTTGTCTAAGGAGTGCGACGCGATGAGCGCCTATATCACCAAACGATTGATTTATATGGCGGCGATTTTGCTGGCGGCCTCGCTGCTGATCTTTTGCCTGTACGCGCTGACGCCCGGCGACTTCATCAGCGGGAACATCAAGCTGACGCCGGAGCGCAAGGCCGAGCTGCGGGAGATCTACGGCTTGAACAAGCCGGTGCTGGAACGGTACTTCATATGGATGAAGAATGCTTTTCACGGCGACTTTGGCTATTCGTTAGCCCAGCAGAAGCCGGTGCTGGCGTTGTTTAACGACTATATCTGGAACTCGTTCCTGCTGGCGGCGGTATCGACGTTCTTTACCTGGTTTATTGCCGTGATCGTTGGCGTCATCTCGGCTTACAAGCAGTATTCCTGGTTCGATACACTTGTGCTGGTGCTGATCTTTGCTGCGATGTCGCTGCCGTCTTTTTTTATCGGACTATTCCTGATCAAGATTCTCGCGGTCGATTTGAAATGGCTGCCGCCGGGCGGGATGATCACAACGGGGAGCAGTGCCACTGGATTTGCTTACGTAAAAGAGGTTATTCACCATATGACCCTGCCGGTGATCGTAATGACCATTTTGGGCGTCGGTTCGCTGACCCGTTACTTCCGGACCAACATGATCGACGTGATTAAGCAGGATTATATCCGAACGGCTCGCGCCAAAGGGTTGAAGGAAAGCAAGGTGCTGTACCGCCATGCGCTGCGAAACGCGTTGCTTCCGGCGATTACGCTGGTGGGCTTTGAGCTGCCTGCGTTGTTTGGCGGTTCGTTGATCATTGAGAAAATCTTTAACTGGCCGGGGATTGGGCAGTTGTATATGTCCTCTTTTTCTGTTCGGGATTATCCGTTATTGATGGGATTTACGATGCTGATTGCGATCTTGACTGTGATCGGGACGTTGTTATCGGACTTGCTGTACCATATCGCCGACCCGCGTGTCCGGTTGTAATAGGGGGTTAAGCAACCATGAACTCAATTCCAGAACATCTATCGAAGCCGGGCCAAGAGGCTGCCCGTACCGCCGTGTCCAAGAAGCCGTCGCTGTGGCGCCAGTCGCTGCGCCGGCTGCTTCGCAATAAACTGGCCATGTCGGGGCTCGTTGTTGTTGTTTTTATGTTTCTTGCCTGCTTCTTGGGTCCGCTGTTCTCGCCGTATGCGGATAACAAAATTCAGATGTCGATGATGAACAAGCCGCCGAGCTGGCAGCATTGGCTGGGGACCGATAAGCTGGGCCGGGACGTATTAACCCGGGTTCTGCAGGCCGGACGCATTTCGCTGACCGTTGGCTTGGCATCCATGGTGTTGTCCGTCTTCTTGGGCACGCTGCTTGGCGCGATTGCCGGGTATTATCGCGGGATTGTGGACCAAATCATCATGCGGCTTGCCGACTTGCTGTTAACAATTCCTGGTCTACCGCTGCTGTTCATTGCCGGGGCGCTGCTATCGGAGTGGAAGGTGCCGACCGACTACCGCATGTACATCGTGATGATCATGCTCAGTCTGGTGAACTGGCCGGGGCTGGCGCGGATGATCCGCGGGCAGATGCTGAGCCTGCGGGAGCGCGAGTTCATGCAGGCGGCGGAGGTGCTGGGGCTTCGCGACCGGCGCAAGCTGGTCCATCACCTGCTGCCGAATCTCGTGCCGCTGATTATCGTGATTGCCACCCTGAACATCGGCGGGGCGATTCTTAGCGAGTCGGTGCTCAGCTTCTTTGGGCTGGGCGTGATGCCGCCGACGCCGACCTGGGGCAATATGATCGACGCTGCGAACAATTTGATCGACTTCCAGCAGCATCCTTGGCTGTGGATTCCGCCAGGGCTGTCTATTTTTGCCACCGTCATTGCTATCAATTTGTTTGGCGACGGTCTGCGGGACGTGCTGGATCCGAAAATGAACAGGTAGGTGAAGAAGCTTATGTCAACTTTGCTGGAGATAGACCAGCTAAGCACGCATTTTCATACCGAAGAAGGACGTATCAAGGCGGTTGATGAAGTCAGCCTGCGGATCAAGCCGGGGGAAACCGTGTGTATCGTCGGAGAGTCGGGCTGCGGCAAAAGCGTGACGGCGATGTCGATCATGGGGTTGCTGCAAAGCGGACCCGAGGTGGAGATCGGCGGGCGAATCCAATTTGGAGATACCGATCTGTTGTCTTTAGATAAACATCATCTTCGCGCCATTCGCGGGCATGAAATCGCGATGATTTTTCAGGAGCCGATGTCTTCGCTGAACCCGGTGCTGACGATCGGAGAGCAGTTGATCGAGCCGATGGTGCTTCACTTGAAGCTGAGCAAGAAGGAAGCTCGCAAGCGTGCCATAGAATTGATTGAGCAGGTCGGGATCTCCCGGCCGGAGCAGATTATGAAGAGTTACCCGCATGAACTGAGCGGCGGGATGCTGCAGCGGATCATGATCGCGATCGCCATCTCCTGCCGGCCGAAGCTGCTGATCGCGGACGAGCCGACGACGGCGCTCGACGTGACGATTCAAGCGCAAATCCTCGATATGCTGCGGCAAATTAAGGCGGAATCGGACATGTCGATTCTGCTGATCACCCATGATCTTGGCGTCGTCGCGGAAATGGCCGATTACGTGGTCGTGATGTATGCTGGCAAAGTGGTTGAGGAAGGGGAAGTGACCGCGCTGTTCGAATCGCCGAAGCACCCTTACACGCAAGGGTTGTTGAAGTCGAAGCCGGTGCTCGGACAGCGTCAGGATGAGCTGTTTTCCATTCCGGGCCAAGTGCCAAATTTGCTGGAATTGCAGCCTTCTTGTTATTTTCAGGACCGCTGCGCGCACTGCATGGACATTTGCCGCACGAAGGAGCCGGCATTGAAATCGCTTGGAGGCGGCCAGAAAGCCGCTTGCTGGTTGTATGAGGAGGAGAAACGCCATGGGTGAGCCGCTGCTGACAGTACGGCATTTGAAAAAGTATTTTCCGATTAAGACAGGGCTCCTGCAGCGGACAACCGGACAGGTGAAGGCCGTGGACGACATCAGCTTCACCATTCAGCCCGGGGAAACCTTCGGCCTGGTGGGTGAATCCGGCAGCGGGAAGAGTACGGTCGGCCGCAGCATCGTTCGTTTGACAGAGAAGACGGACGGCGACATTCTGTTTAAAGGCACAGATCTTTACTCGCTAGCGGATGAAGAGCTGCGCCGGTTGAGACCGAAGCTGCAGATGATTTTCCAGGACCCCTACGGTTCCTTGAATCCCCGGATTCGGGTTGGCGACGCAATCGGCGAAGCTTTGCTCGACCACGGGTTGCTGCCGAAGGCGGAGATCCGCGACCGGGTGCTGGAGGTGCTGGCTTCCTGCGGGCTGTCCTCATATCATATCGATCGTTATCCGCACGAGTTCTCCGGCGGGCAACGCCAACGGATCGGAATCGCTCGCGCGCTGATTCTGAACCCCGAACTGATGATTGCCGATGAACCGGTGTCTGCGCTGGACGTATCGATCCAAGCGCAAATCATCAACCTGTTCCGTAAACTGCAGGAGACTCGCGGATTAACGTATTTGTTTATCTCGCATGACTTGAGCGTCGTGGAGCATCTGTGCACGCAGGTTGGGGTGATGTATTTGGGCGGAATGGTTGAAATGGCCTCGCGGGATGAGTTGTTCCGCCATCCGTTGCATCCCTATACTAAGGCGCTTCTGTCTGCCGTGCCGCTGCCAATCCCGCGCATGAAGCGGGAGCGGATTATTTTGAAGGGCGATATTCCGAGTCCGGCGAACCCGCCTTCCGGCTGCAAATTCCATACCAGATGCCCGTTTGCTACGGCAGAGTGCAAGCAGCGGGTGCCGGAATTCCGCGACATGGGCGGAGGGCATTTTGTGGCGTGCCATTTGGTATAGTTTGAGATAGACTAGTATGAGTTAGTTATATGGGTAGGGAGGTCATACTTTTGACAGCACCAAAAGCCAGCTTGCCGCAGCTCTATGCGCTGCGATTGGAGATGATTCGGGCGAAGGGCATCCAAGGCGCGGAGCTCGTGGAGCTGCTGGAGCGCAAGGATGCCGCTGAATTGCAGCAGCGAGTTAATCCGGAGCTGCAGTGGGACGGATTTGTGGAATACCTCCAGGAGCATTTGGATGAGGTCAAGCAAGCTCTATCGGAAGGCTACCGGTTTAAGTTCATGACAGTGGGCGGACTGCGGAGCTTGCTGGAGATCAAATTCGGGCTGCGGGCGGAGCAGGATTATGTTTTTGACAACAACCGCTTTGCCGGCGTAAGGCTACATCGGGAAGACTATCAACAACTCAGAGCCCTGGCTCCTGACTATTGGGAGATCCTGATGGATAAGGAGGACCCGGATACGGGGATTCTCGAAATGCGCATTGTGCATAAATATGCAGATAATTCTGGATTCTATCGAACTTAAGGCGACTGTCTTAGGTTCCTTTCTTTTTTATAAGGAAGTGATGGCCTCGGGCCGGGTCTTTCTTCGCGCAGCTGGTTTGAATTCTATCCTAGCTGGAAATGATAGATACGAGAATGTTGAACTCTATCTATTTGAAAGGCGGGATGATGAGATGAAACAGATTATGCTGATTACGGACGGGTGTTCCAATGTCGGAGAAAGTCCGGTGATGGCTGCGGCGCTGGCAAGGCAGGAAGGAATCACCGTAAATGTGGTGGGGATTGTCGATTACGGTACGATTGGCGAGCTGGGGAGTCTGGAGATCGCTGAAATCGCCAAGGCCGGCGGCGGGATGAGCCGGATTGTCGGAACCGAGAACCTGGCGCAGACGATGCAGATGATGACGCGAAAAACGGTCGTCCAGACGATTCAACAGGCGGTTCATAAAGAGATCCGGCAGATCCTAGGCGATCAGACGGTTAGTGACTTGCCGCCAGAGCAGCGCTCGCAGGTCGTCGAGGTGATCGACGAGCTGAGCGAGAACAGCTCGCTGCAGGTGGCGCTTCTCATTGATGCCAGCGCCAGCATGAAGCCGAAGCTCCGGGCCGTGGAGGAAGCGATTCGGGATATGATGCTGAGCTTGAGCTCGCGGAAAGGGGAGAGCCAGCTGGCCGTCTTCCATTTTCCCGGCTCGCACAGCGGAGAGGATGCCGTCCTGGATGTGGACTGGACCAGCGATCTGGGGTCTGCCCGTTCCATCTTCCAACGCCTCGTCATGAGAGGGGCAACGCCAACCGGACCTGCGCTTCTGAAGGTGATGGATTTTATGCGATATGGTACACTGAATGAACATGGTAAGTCTTGGCGTGAGAAGACGGAGGGACAAGATGGAATCCTCGGCGACTACGTCGTCTAAAATTCCCCTGCCGCAGGGAACACGGATTATCGGACGCTGGAACGGCGGTCGGTATGTGATCCAGCGTTTGCTCGGGCAAGGGGCTAACGGCGTTGTATTCCTGGTGAAACGGGAGAAAAACGGAAAATTATACGCTCTGAAGCTGGGCTTCGATACGCTGGATATTCAATCGGAAATCAATGTGCTGAAAGCGCTGCAGCGTCAAGGCCGGCGACGGGGTGCGGGGGAACGGGATCTCAATTACCTGGTGGAGGTGGACGACTTCACTTACCAGGGGAGGGAGATTCCTTTCTACGTTATGCGCTATGTGCAAGGGGAGCCGCTGCGCGCCTTTTTGGCCCGGCGGGGGCCGCGCTGGCTGGACGTGGCTGGCCTTCAGCTGCTGCAACAGCTCGGACGGCTGCACCATTCCGGCTGGGTGTTTGGTGACCTTAAGCCGGAGAACGTGCTCGTAGGGGCTTATGGCGAAGTCGAGCTGATCGATTACGGCGGAGTAACAAGTGAAGGGCACAGCGTAAAGCAGTTTACGGAGTGGTACGACCGCGGTTTCTGGGGGGCGGGAAGCCGTACAGCGGATCCCGCGTATGACTGGTTCTCCTTCGCGGTTGTCTGCATTCATTTGCTTGCTGAGAGTGCGTTAAAGAAAGCGGCGACTCAGTTGCCGCAAACGCGCAGCCGCAGCGATCTTATCGCCATCGTCGACGGGTATGAGACGTTGGCGCCGTACCGCGCCTGGCTGAAGCGGGCTCTCCATGGGGAGTTCCGGGATACGGCGGAAGCGTGCCGGTTGTGGAAGGAGATGGTCACCCGCCGTTTCACTCCGCGGCGCCGGACGCGGTCTGCGACCCCGGGATGGATCGTCGGGGCGTTTGCGGTATCGCTGACGTTGCTTGCCTGTGCGCTTTATTTGACTTTTAGGTTTTAGGCGGTGGGCTTCCGAAGCTAACGGACACCAGAGACGCTATTCGCTTGCGATTGGACTTCCTCCGATTCTAACGGACTGAGGAGACCTTATTTCGGATAACAGCGGCAATCTGGTCCATTAAAAGGCCACTTAAGGTCACTGGGGTCCGTTAGATTGGGAAATTGCCGGGAAATGGGCAAATAGAGTCCTTCCAGTCCGTTACGTTTACGAACTCATTTTTGAGGGAAGGGAGAGGGGGTATCCGATGAAAGAAACCACACTGTACCGATTAACGGAGCAGGTTCGCCGTTTTGGCAGGCAGGAACAGTTATGGTTGCCCGGAGATGTTATCGTTGTGGCGGTGTCCGGCGGGGTCGATTCTACGGTGCTGCTGCATATAATGAAGGAAATCGCCGGGGACAAGGCGCTGGGACTCCAACTGATCTGCGCGCACCTGCATCACGGCTTACGCGGCGACGAGGCGGATCGGGATGCGGAATTTGTCCGTGAGCTCGCCGAGCGGCTTGGTATCCCCTTTGAATTGGGGTACGCGGATGTGCGTGCTTATATGAAGGAAACGGGGCAAAGCCTGGAGCTGGCGGCTCGGGAGAAGCGGTACGAATATTTGCATCAGGTGGCCGAGCGTTATGGGGCATCGTCCATCGCGCTTGCCCATCATGCCGATGACCAGGCCGAGACGGTGCTGATGCGGCTGCTGCGGGGAAGCGGGCCCTCCGGATTAGCCGGAATGCGACCCAAACGCCGCGAAAAAAATGTGGAACTTATCCGCCCCTTGCTCCGTATATACAAGACGGATTTGCTCCAGGCGTGCCGCGAATCCGGGCTGGCTTACGTCGAAGACAGCAGCAACCTGGATAAAGAGATGACGCGAAATTCGATTCGGCTGGATGTGTTGCCATTTTTAGGGCAATATAATGGTCAGTTGCCGGAATCGCTGAACCGGTTGGCGGTGCTGACTGCAGCAGAAGACGATTACCTGCATCAGGAAGCGATGAGGTTGTACGCTGAGCTTGTGCGGACGGAGGACGGGATTCTCTCGTTTGAAGCCCCTCTTTTCTCCGGTTTACATGTTGCTTTACAACGGAGGTTGATTAAACTAATATTAAATTATCTGCCTTTAAGTACGGAGGATCGCGATTTTGTCAAGGTCGAGGCAATTCGTCAAGGGACGATTCAAGATCGGCCCACGACGTGGAGCTTAGATCTCGGCGGCGGCGTCAAGTGCGTACGCGAATATGACAGGATACGCTTTATCCCCCCGGCAGTAGAAAGTCGGATTCCTCATTATACATATTTGGTGGAACAATTTCCGGCAGAGGTGCCGATCGAGGGCCTGAGCCAGAGCTTGCGAATCACGCGGTATGGCGCCGGCAGGGAGCTTCACGTTAAGGCAGAAGGAAATAACGAAGCGAAATTTGATGCGGATGAGCTGGTCTATCCGCTTACCGTGCGTTCCCGATTACCGGGAGACGTGATGAAAGTTATGGGATTAAACGGCAGCAAAAAGGTAAAAGATATTTTCATCGATGCGAAAATACCGCCATCCCTCCGCTCCCGCATCCCGATGGTCACGGATGCCGCAGGCCGGATCCTGTGGATTCCCGGCGTTCGCCGTTCCGCAGTTGCTGCGGTGAACCCGCGCACGACCACTGTTGTGCATATGGTTCTAACGCCGCGTCCAGATCCGGGGCGCACACCTTGAGGATTAGCGAAAGATCGGCATTCATAGAATAACGTAGGAGGTTCACTCATTTTGCTAAACGATATCCAGGAAATTTTGATTACGCGGGAACAAATTCAAGAGAAGGTTGCTGAGTTGGGCAAACAGCTGAGTGCGGAATACGAAGGGCGTAACCCGCTCGTGATCTGTATCTTGAAAGGCGCTTTTATTTTTATGGCCGATCTGGTGAAGGAAATTACGGTACCGATCGAGCTCGACTTTATGGCTGTCTCCAGTTATGGAGCGGGAACCCGTTCTTCCGGGGAAGTGAAGATCATCAAGGATTTGGATACCTCCGTGGAAGGCCGCGATATCTTGATCGTGGAGGACATTATCGATAGCGGGCTGACGCTCAGCTATTTGATTGATGTGCTTGAACGGCGCAAGGTCAAATCGGTTAAAATCGTTACGCTGTTTGACAAACCGGCGCGGCGTACGGTGGATTTGCAAGCGGACCTGTCAGGGTTCGTTCTTCCGGACGCTTTCGTTGTCGGATACGGTCTGGATTATGCCGAGAAATACCGTAACCTCCCATTCATCGGAGTTCTGAAGCCGGAGATTTACACCAGTTGATTTCGTCGTCCGCTTGGACGAAGGACCACCCTTGCCGGAATTTTGAAATGGCGAGATTGGCTATGGTAAAATAACTTAAGGTCTTGAGAGGAGGTAGGGGATGAATCGGTTCATCCGGAATTCTGGTTTTTATTTAATACTTTTCTTAGTCGTGGTGGGCATCGTCCAATTCCTCAATGGCGGACAAGAAGCAACCGTCACCCCTAAGTATTCGGACTTACGTCAGGAACTGAAGGATAATAATGTTGCTGATCTAACCGTTAAATTTGACGGTTACGCTTATCTGGTAACCGGTAAGTATAAGGAACCTGTCGGAAACGACAAGACGAAGAATTTCTCTTTGTATGTGCCTTTTGACGAGAATGTCGTTAAAGAGATCATCGCATACAGCGAACAGAACGGTTTTAGTTTAGAATGGAAGAAGATGGAGGGCGAAAGCATCTGGCTCACCTTCCTAACTTCGATCGTTCCGCTGGCGATCATGTTCATTCTGTTCTTCTTCTTGTTTAATCAAGCGCAGGGCGGCGGCGGCAAAGTGATGAACTTCGGCAAGAGCCGGGCGCGCCTCTATAATGAAGAGAAGAAGAAAGTTACGTTTGAGGATGTCGCAGGTGCCGATGAAGAGAAGCAGGAGCTTGTCGAAGTCGTTGAGTTTCTGAAAGATCCGCGGAAGTTCTCGGCCGTGGGGGCAAGAATTCCGAAAGGCGTTCTGCTTGTAGGCCCTCCGGGTACCGGTAAAACCTTGCTTGCCCGCGCTGTTGCCGGTGAAGCAGGGGTTCCGTTCTTCAGCATTTCAGGTTCTGACTTCGTGGAAATGTTCGTTGGGGTCGGCGCTTCCCGCGTGCGGGATTTGTTCGAGAACGCGAAGAAGAATGCGCCTTGTATCATCTTTATCGATGAAATTGACGCCGTAGGTCGTCAGCGGGGCGCTGGACTTGGCGGCGGTCATGATGAACGCGAACAAACGCTTAACCAATTGCTCGTAGAAATGGACGGCTTCAGCGGCAACGAGGGCATTATCATCATCGCTGCGACGAACCGTGCAGATATTCTGGACCCAGCCTTGCTGCGTCCGGGACGTTTTGACCGTCAAATCACGGTGGACCGTCCGGATGTGAAGGGCCGCGAAGCGGTCTTGAAAGTGCATGCGCGCAACAAGCCGCTGACTAAAGACGTCAAGTTGGACGTGATCGCGAAGCGTACGACGGGCTTTACCGGCGCTGACCTGGAGAACCTGCTGAACGAAGCGGCCCTCCTGGCAGCACGGCGGAACCGCAAAGATATTTCCATGACGGAAGTAGACGAAGCGATCGACCGCGTTATTGTCGGTACTGAGAAACGCAGCCGCGTTATCAGCGACCGCGAGAAGCGCATCGTGGCTTACCACGAAGCGGGCCATACGATTGTGGGTTACTTCTTGGAGCATGCCGACATGGTGCACAAGGTAACGATCATTCCACGCGGCCGCGCCGGCGGGTATGTCATTATGTTACCGAAGGAAGACCGTATGCTGGCCACGAAGAACGAGCTGCTGGATCGGGTAACCGGTCTGCTTGGCGGCCGCGTATCCGAGGAGCTGTTTATCGGCGAGATCGGAACCGGCGCATACAGCGACTTCCAGCAAGCGACCAACATCGTGCGCAGCATGATCATTGAATACGGGATGAGCGAGAAGCTCGGTCCGATGCAGTTCGGCACATCGCAAGGCCAAGTGTTCCTGGGCCGCGATATCGGGCACGAGCAGAACTACAGTGATCAAATCGCTTACGAGATCGATCAGGAAATGCAGCGGTTCATCAACGAATGTTATGAACGTTGTAAGCAGCTGCTGACCGAGCACGCCAAGGAAGTTCACCTCATTGCGGAAACGCTGCTTGAAGTGGAAACCTTGGAGCTCGAGCAAATCAAGTCGCTGATCGAAACCGGTACGCTGGACGGCTTGAAGAAAGACGGCCAAGATGGCGGCAGCGGTTCCTCCGAGCCGGGTGAGCCGTCGATCGACAGCGTGGGTGACGTTCGCGTTCGCATTCAAGGCAAAACCGAGGATTCGGCGCCTGCTGCTCCGGTCGGGGATATCCCAAATGACGTTCCGGGCGGCACCGCCAGCGATCGGACGAACGATCCGGTTGTTGACGCACCGCAAGGTACCGTCAGCGATACGCCTGGTCAAGCCGATTCGGCGGACGAAGGCAAGGATCCAAACAATGGTGGCAGCACGCCAACCGTGTAACCATACCAGCAAAGACCTAATCCGGGAAACCTCAAGTTTCCCGGATTTTTTTTAGATATCAGAAAGTATAAACTTCGGGGGATCGGCATCCTGATATCGCAAGAAAAACTTTCCGCTAAACGCGGTCTGGCTACATTGAATGTACGTCGATAGACGTTTTTCTTACGTTCAGATGTATGCGAAAAATCGAATACAGTTTGGCGGATCTGGTGATTTTAACGGAATCTATATGAAATTTCGTATATATTTGCACCATAAGCTGAGGTATAC
>NZ_JALXVO010000065.1:0-21942 GCF_025151705.1 Paenibacillus sp. p3-SID1389
AACATGGTTTAAAAATGATCCGTCGCTCACGAAGCGAGGCTCGTCTTACTCCTCCGCGTAAGCCAGCTCGAGCTTCGTCAAATCGCCTTTCTCGCCGACGATGACGAGCACGTCCTCCTCCGTCAGCGGAACCGATGCCGAAGGGGAGATATTCATTTTGCTGCCGTGCTTGATCGCCATTACGTTGCAGCCAAACCGGGCGCGAATATCCAGATCCTTCAGGTTTTTGCCGATCATCTGCGAGCTGACGCGCATCTCTACGATGCTGTACTCGTCGGACAATTCGATGTAATCCAAGACGTTCGGTGAAGTCAGATGATGTGCCACCCGAAGCCCCATATCCCGTTCCGGGAAAATGACCTTATCGGCCCCAATTTTCTGCAACACTTTGCCATGTAATTCATTTTGCGCCTTCACCACAATCAGCGGCCCGCCCAGATCTTTCAGGATCAGCGTTGTCAAAATGCTGGCCTGGATGTCTTCCCCAATCGCCACGACAACGACGTCAAAATTCCGAATCCCTAGTGCGCGCAGCGCATCTTCATCGGTGGAATCCGCGGTTACGGCGTGCGTGACCAGATTGGCCACGGCCTGCGTATGATGTTCATCCGCATCGATCGCCAGCACGTCAAAGCCCATGCTGCTGAGCGCCGTTGCCACGCTTAAGCCAAACCGCCCCATACCGATCACGGCAAACTGTTTCTTCGCTGCATTTGCCATGCTCTCACCACCCATATTTTATCCATCCGAATTAGTATACCACAATCTTGTTAGGAAGGAGCATGGGGGAGGGCAGCAGCCGAGGCAAGAGATGCGCTAACGGACACCAGAGACGTTATTGCTCAGCTTGGCACAGTTCCCTGAGTTTAACGGACTGAGAAGACCTTATTTTCAGTCAAACTAGTGTCATCCCCGCCGAAACAGCCCAATAAGAGCTCTGGAGTCCATTAGAACGGGAAATATCCGGGAAATGAAAAAATAACGTCATTACGGTCCGTTACATCGCAACCGCGGTCTGGCTGAGGTTCCAGACCACCTCACGTCCTGATTTGTCGGATCAGATGCAAATCATATCCAGAGCACATCAGATCGCATTATCCCAGTTCCAATCGGGCAAATTAACACCGGGCAAGTCACATATTTCAAGGAGGGAAACTACGTGCCATCCATTACACTCGACCTGCGTCAAGCGATTATGCACAAAATTCACGGCAAAGACGAGCAAGGGCTGCGGGAGATGATCGAAGGTTCGATCGACGCTCAGGAAGCCGCACTGCCGGGTCTTGGCGTCGTCTTCGAAACGATCTGGAAGCATATCGATACGTCCAAACAAAATGAACTGGTATCCGTGCTCAAGCAGCAAGTGGATCAGGCTAGCCTCAAACCATTGAAATAGAACTGCCCGCTACAACAAGACCGCCCTGTCCAAGGGCGGTCTTTCCTTTGTCCGGGAGGCTGCGGACTTTCACTTCTTAAGGTGCGGTCTCCAGGAACTTGGCGTCTGGATTTTTCTCCATCGCCGTCCGCATCGCGTATTCATTTTCGAACAACGCGACATAATTGCCTTTCTTATCCTTCACCAGCGTGGAATTGATCCGGAACTTGGACGGGTCGATTTTGTCGCCTACGATCCAGCGCGCGAACTGGTACGGCATCCGTTGAAGCTGGACATCCACGCCATATTCGCTCTTCATCCGGTATTCAAACACCTCGAACTGCAGTTGCCCGACCACGCCCAGCAGCGTATCTTCAAATCCGACCGTCGTGAACACCTGAATCGTGCCTTCCTCGGTCAGTTGGTCGATCCCCTTCTGGTATTGCTTATGCTTCAGCGCGTTCTTCACCGTCACCTTGGCGAAAATCTCCGGCGAGAACGTCGGCAGCTCGTCAAATACGATTTCACTGCCTTGGCTTAGCGAGTCGCCGATCCGGAAAATCCCCGGGTCAAATAACCCGACGATGTCCCCAGGATACGCTTCGCTGACGATATCCCGATCCTGGGCCAGGAATTGCTGCGGCTGGGACAGCTTGATCTCCTTGCCCGCCCGCACATGCTTCACCGTCATGCCGCGTTCGAACTTGCCCGAGACAATGCGCAGGAAGGCGATCCGGTCGCGGTGGGCCGGGTTCATGTTCGCCTGGATTTTGAACACGTACCCCGAGAACTTCTCGTTCGTAGGTTCAATCAAGCCTTGGGTACTGCGGCGCGGCGTCGGCTTTGGAGCCAACTGCAGGAAGTTCTCCAGGAACGTCTGCACGCCAAAATTGTTCACCGCGCTGCCGAAAAACACCGGCGTTAATTCGCCGCGGCGAACCTTCTCAAAATCAAACGGGTCCCCCGCCACATCCAACAGTTCCAGATCCTGACACAGCTGATCATGGAGATATTCGCCAGCCATTTCGCGAATCACCGGATCGGTATACCCATCCACCTTCTTCACCTGGATCGTGGAGTGGTCGTCTCCCTGGAACAGCTCAACCTGGTTTTTCATCCGGTCATACACACCCGACAGCTCGCGGCCCATCCCAATCGGCCAGTTCATCGGCACGGAGCGGATGCCCAGCACCTGCTCGATTTCCTCCATCAGTTCAAACGGGTTCCGGCCTTCCCGGTCCAGCTTGTTTATGAAGGTGAAAATCGGAATGCCCCGCTTCGCGCAGACCTGGAACAGCTTGATCGTCTGGGCCTCAACGCCCTTCGCCACGTCGATCAACATGACGGCGCTGTCTGCTGCGGTCAGCGTCCGGTACGTATCCTCCGAGAAGTCTTGGTGGCCCGGCGTATCCAAGATGTTCACCCGATGGCCGTTATAATCAAACTGCATGACGGAAGAAGTAACGGAAATCCCCCGCTGCTTCTCGATTTCCATCCAGTCACTTGTCGCGTGTTTGCTCGCTTTGCGCGCCTTGACCGATCCGGCGAGGCGAATCGCGCCGCCGAACAGCAGCAGTTTTTCGGTCAGCGTCGTTTTCCCGGCGTCCGGGTGGGAAATGATTGCAAACGTACGCCGTTTGTCCACTTCCTGCTGCAGCACTTGGTCCAATGCTTTGCTCATGCTCACTTTCCTCTCGTTCCACAAATTCACGTTCTCTATTGTAACATATTTTGTCCTTCCGTTAAGCAAAAACACCTTACGCCCAGACGGGACATGAAGGTGTTTCCAGCTAAACCTATTCTATTCGCCCATAGGCCGGATCGTTCACGGTCAACGCAGCATTAATTCGGGTTAATCCAAACGACGTTGTCTTCCTCCTGGCCGTTCACCGGCCACCAGTGGAAGCCGTCCTTCGCCAGCAGCTCGTCCGCTTCCTTCGGCCCCCAAGAACCGGCAGGATACGTACTGATGTCGGACGGATTTTGCGCCCAAGCCGCGGCGATTCGATCAACGAAGGCCCAAGCCGCCGCCACTTCGTCCCAACGGGTGAAATACGTCGAATCCCCTTGAGCCGCATCGTAGATCAAGCGTTCATAAGCCTCCGGCGAGTTGATCCCCACGAGGCAGCTTTGGCAAAAGTCCATCGCCAGCGGCTGGATTTGCGATTCCGAACCCGGCTTCTTGGCATTAATCTTGATGTAAATGCCCTCCATCGGATTCACGCGGATCACGAGGAGGTTCGGCTCCAGCGTGTGCTTCTGACCGAGATAGACATTCGTTGGCATCGCCTTGAATTCCACAACGACCTCCGTCGTTTTGACGGGGAGCCGCTTTCCGGTGCGAATATAGAACGGCACGCCGGCCCAGCGGAAATTGTCAACGAACACTTTGGCCGCAAAATACGTTTCGGTATTGGAGTTCGGGTCAACCTTGTCCTCCTCACGATAACCCGGAAGCTTCTTGCCTTTCGCTTCCCCTGCGATATATTGCCCGCGAACCACGTTCTCCTTCACTTCTTGCACCGATTCATACGGACGCAGTGAGCGCAGCACCTTCACCTTCTCGTCGCGGATGTCCTCGGCGTACAAGCGGCTTGGCGGCTCCATGGCGATCATCGTGAGCATTTGCAGCATATGGTTCTGCCCCATGTCACGCAACGCACCGGCATGATCGTAATATCCGCCGCGTTCTTCCACGCCAACCGTCTCGCTGAGCGTAATTTGCACATTGGCGATATGCTTGTTGTTCCAGAGCGGCTCGAAGAAAGCATTCGCAAAGCGAATCACTTCAATGTTCTGCACCATCTCCTTGCCGAGATAGTGGTCGATCCGGTAAATTTCCTCTTCTTTAAATACCTGACTCAGCTCTTCGTTCAGCTTCTGAGCAGACTGCAGATCATACCCAAACGGCTTCTCAATCACCAACCGGTGCCAGCCGCTCGTATTCAACATGCCGCCCTTCTGCAGGTTAAAGGATACGCTGCCGAACAGCTCCGGCGCCAAAGCCAAGTAGAACAGACGGTTTCCGGGAATCCCAAACCGTGCTTCCATGGACTCGGTCAGTTCTCTGAGTTCGTGATAACCGTCAACGTTATTGATGTCCAGCGATTTGTAGGAAAAATGCTCCGCAAAGCGCCCCCATTGCCCCTGGTCGTCGATCTTATATCGGCAAAATTCCTCAATCGAACGATACAGGTCATCCTTGAATTCCTCGTCCGAACGCGGACGCCGGGCTACACCGATGACGGCGAAATCCTCGGCCAATTTCCCTTCGCGATACAAGGAATAGATGGCCGGGAAGAGCTTGCGGCGCGCTAAGTCTCCGGTAGCCCCGAAAATAAAAAATACCGCCCCTGGGGGCTGAACTGTTAGTTGTGAGAAATTGTCAGCCATGGCTCCTCATTCTTTCTATGTAAGATTGGTGAATTTAAAACTTCATTCCCGATCAATGACATCTCTTTACAAGGCATCACGGGATGTGATGCCATTTTAGCACATTCGCCTGACGGATTCCATCATCTATCTATAGATATGGGGTCATAAATGATATACCCCGCTGGAGGCTCGACCTCAACAAACCCGGCCATGCCGTGGGCTTGATACTGAATCGGTTTGCGGCTGCCCGCGATCAGCATATTCCGCGGTTCATGAGGCTGACCTGCCGGCAGCGAAAACACCCGGACATACTCCATCACTTCCCGCAACGTGGCAGTGAGCGCGGCAATCCATGCGTCTTCTGCCCCTCGGCCAAATAGATTCAGAAGCAGGATCCCTTCCCGATCCAGTCTTTCTGCCGCCAACTGAAAAAAACCAAGCGACGTTAAATGGCCCGGCGTACCCTGTTCGGAGAACGCATCCACGATAATTCCGTCGAAGGAATTCGGCTTCTCTTCTTCAAGCAAAGAACGCCCGTCACCGATGCGCACCGAATCACCCATATAGCCGAAAAAGTTGCGGCTAATTTCCGCCACCACCGGATCAATCTCCGCCACAATAACGTCGCTCCTGCTCAAATGGCTGGCGATCGTTCCCGTTCCATGGCCGATGATGAACACCCGTCCGGGATCGGGAACATGGCGCTGAAGCAAATACAACATCGCCCGTGGATATTCCAGTATGATCCGTTCGGGCCGGTTCATATCCATTGCGCCTTGCACCGCCTTGCTGGCGAATTGCAGGACGCGAAACGCCCCGCGCTCGCCGTATAATTCGTCCGTTTCATAGACGAAGATTTCCGAGCAGCTTTGCTGATGCAGCAGCAGATGTTGCACGAGTCCCCGTTGCCTCCTTCACGATCTCTAATATTCTACGGTTAGCAGCGGCGTACCGATCGTAATCTCATCCATCCCGGTGCCGCTGTTGCGATGGACAGCCATCTGCAATGCCACGTGATGATCGCCGCTGAGGACGGTGATCGGCAAGGGATCCACCCGATACGTGCGGCTGGCCGTCCCTTCGTCCCCAAACGCTTCGACTTGCTTCAACTTCAGTTTGGCGGATCGCTCAATTTGCGATTCCAAGCGGTCAAGCGTCGCGGCGAGCACGGGTTCACCGGAGTCCGTCCCCTCATCTGTAGCGGATGCGGGCCAGGCCAT
Source organism: Paenibacillus sp. p3-SID1389 (assembly GCF_025151705.1). Classification (NCBI taxonomy): domain Bacteria; kingdom Bacillati; phylum Bacillota; class Bacilli; order Caryophanales; family Paenibacillaceae; genus Paenibacillus; species Paenibacillus sp. p3-SID1389. The sequence goes on from NZ_JALXVO010000065.1 coordinate 5,971, forward strand.
CCCCTGTATTGCTGCATTCCATCGCGTATCGACGCCTTCATCTGCCAGCGATTCCCCAGCCATCCGTTGGGCTTCCTGAAGTTGCTCCCATATCGCCGGATCCCCGCCGGCGGCCTCCAAGCGAAGCATCGCATAATGCTTGCCCTCTTCCAGTGTGATCAGCTCCAGCTCGGCGCGAATTCCCTCGATCTGACCTTGGGACTCATAAACCGTCCGCCCTTGAACAGTCCCCGCCTCCGGATTCGACAGCCCCAACCGGCTGGCTAACACCCCGGCCGCTTCCTCTGCGGAAAGCAGCGAGTTCCATTCACCTTGCCATTTCAGTGTCATCCGAAACGGATCCGACGTTACGGCCCTGCCTATCGCAACCAGCGCGTCCAACTGCTGCTCCGCGTCTTTCAGTGAATCTGGAACGGCCGCTTCTTGCTCAGTCGCTTGGATCCGTTGCAGGCCGACCAGCAGCATCGCGCAAACGAGGATCAACAACCCAATACTCCATAACTTGCGGTTTTGCATGTCACGCGCCTCCTCTGCGAATAATAACTCAATGTATAGAGCCAAAACCTATCAGGATGGGGAAGCTTATAATCCGCTCGCCGAAAGCTACGAATTTTCAAGCTATCATGACGTTGATGTTGGCCCTCGGACTCATAAACCATGTCTTCATCATCCCGGCCTTGCTGCAAATCGCCAAACGGGATGCCTGGTTTTCCGTGCTACTGTCCGCCGTGCCATTTGCACTTGTGGTCTGCCTCATTCGTTACACTTCGTCCCGGATTGGAACCCAACCTCTTCCCGAATGGATTCGCCATCGGCTGGGCCGAATTCCTGCTTTTGGGTTTCAATGGGCGATGACAGCGTTCTTCTTCGCTACGGCGTGGTTCAGTTTATATGATACCGTAATGTGGATGAAGGTGACGTTTCTGCCTTACACTCCGGTTTTGGCCAGCTCGTTGATCTTGATGCTGCTTTGTTTCGTTGGGGCGCTGAAGGGCATGAAAACAATCGCCGTCACCTCCGGTATCTTGCTGCCGCTTGTTGTACTGCTTGGCTTCTATGTCGCCATCGTCAACGTCGAATTCAAAGATTACAGTCTGCTGTTCCCTCTCTTGGAACAGGGATGAATTCCGGTTTTCAAAGGAGTATTGTACGCCTGTGCCGGGTTGTTCGAGATCTTTTTTGTCTTCTTCCTTCACCCATACCTGAAGGCCCCATTAACCAGAATCCAATTCATCGTGTTCAGTCTGATTCTGCTTGGTCTAATGCTGGGTCCACTGACCAGCGCCATCACCGAGTTCAACCCGTTTGAGCGGCCGTTCAGCGTTACCCGGCTTATGAGGAATGGAGAATCGCCGGTTTTGGCAAATACGTATCGCAAACCGATTTTTTCTCGATCTGTCAATGGTTGTCGGGCAGCTTTATCCGTATTTCCTTTGCGATGATCGTCATCGCGGATATGTGGAAGAAGCAAAATCCCCGTTGGAGACCCACATTGCTCGCGGTCCTCGCGTTCATCCTGATTTTACTTAGCTGTTATACCTTTACCGACATCGTGTTTCAGCGACCGGCCGTCCGGCCAACAAGAAGACCGGATCGACATTCCGTTCCTGACCCAATATTTCCAGACTTCCTCCGACGCAAGCTTCGCCCGTTTGCTGCCGGGATGGAGCCGGGGCGTTCGATCACCTTAATCTATTGTGAGCCGATGACGGATTTGAAACAGTTGAGCGAGGTGGTCTATCCGCGGCTTGCTGAACTGTGTCGGGAACAGGCCAATATCGGAATCGAGGCGTTCGGAGCCAATCCCTATTTGCCGTTAAACCGGATCGAAGGGCCGGACTTGCTGCATCGTCTTACTCTTCAAGTCTACTCCGGCAAGCTGGTCCTTTATTTTGAATACAACCAGACCTTCTTCAGCTGCGATATTTCGAACCCGCCAGGCCGTTCCCCCGAAGAAGCCAGTACGGAATCGGCCGTCAAGGGAGCCCGTGACGGCTTTACTGAAAACCTGACGACCAACATCGGGTTGATTCGAAAACGGTTGCGGACCGCTTCCCTGGGGGTGGAAGAGATCATCAAAGGGACGCGGGGGGAAACGCGCATTGCGCTTTTTTATATTCAAGATGTTATTAACCCGGACATTCTCGCAGAGGCTCGAAAGCGATTGTACGAGATTGACACCGATGCAATTATCGGCACCTCGTATATCGAATCCGTCGTGAAGGGAGCGCATAAACGAGCCTTATTCCCGCTGACCGATTACTCGGGGAGACCGGACTACGTTGTCGATGCCCTGCTGGCGGGCCGATTTGCCGTGTTGGCCGATGAGAATCCGATCGCCATCGTTGCTCCTGTGACCTTGATGAATCTGCTGATTTCTCCAGAGGATGCCAACACCCCTTATTACATCGTGTCCGTGCAAAAAGTGCTCAGACTCATCGGACTGACCGTCGGGCTGTTTCTCCCGGGCTTCTATGTCGCGTTAACCAGTTTTAATCTGGAGCAAATCCCCGTCCCGCTGCTGGCAACCATCAGCAAATCGAGGCATGGCTTGCCGTTTCCGGTCCCGTTTGAAACCTTCGTCATGCTGTTTCTGTTCGAGATCTTTAACGAGGCAGGCAAAAGATTACCCCATGCCATGGGACAAACGATAACGGTCGTAGGCGGCCTGATTATCGGAGATGCCGCCATCCGCGCCGGGATCACCTCGCCGACCATCATCGTCGCCGTGGCGATCGCCATCGTCGCCAGTTCGACCTTAGAGAATCAGACGTTAAGCGGTACGACAGCCCAACTTCGCATCGTGATTTTGCTGTTGTCCTCCATCTTTGGGATGTTCGGGTTCCTGATCGGTTTTATCGGTCTAATCCTTTACCTTGCCTCATTAGAGTCCTATGGCGTGCCTTATCTATCGCCATTTTCCCCGTTCGTCAAAAGCGACTTTGCCGAAGCGGTCCTGAAGAAGCCGTCGAAATCCGTGAAGAGGCGGCCCCGCATTCTGCATCCGCTGGATCAAACGGCAAGGAGGGACAAGCCTTGAGAGCGATCCGGGCTTTCCTTGCGCTGATCCTGCTGCTGACGGGCTGTTGGGATATGAAAGAGGCGCAAAATATCAATTTTATCACCGCATTGGGTGTCGATTATGCGGATGGCCGTTTCATCATTTATGCCCAGTTGCTGGATTTTGCAGAGATTGCTAAACAAGAGGGGGCGGTTGAAACCGGAAACGGGAAGGTTTGGATCGGAAAAGGCGAGGGGAAGACGATCGACGAGGCTTTGATTTCGCTCTACCCCGCCTCGCAGCAACGGACGTCCTGGACGCATGTCCGAACGATCATCTTCTCCAAAGCGCTGCTGGACAAGCATTTGCCGGAAGCCGTCAACGGCTTGATCCAAACCCGTGATCTTCGGTACACGCCTTGGGTGTTTGGCACCGACAAGCAAATTCCCGATGTGTTTGCGAGCATCTCCCTTCTGAATGAGTCGGTGCTGAATTCGGGGCTGCTTGAACCCGAAGAATTATTTAAACTCTATTCTTTCGTCGAGCCCATTCGGCTCATCAAGCTGATGGACGGGGTGAAGGAGCCTGCGGTGACGAGGCTGTTACCTCTGATCAGCTGGACTGACGAGGTTTGGAAGGGGGAGGGCAAACCTATTCCTCAAATCAAGCTCGTCGGCGCATATGCCATCGCACAAGGCCGCAACCGTGGACAAGTTGACCCGGCAATGCTTCAGGGGGCGAGATACGTGGCATTCCACAGAATGATCAGCTTTCCGTTGCCTTTATCCTTAGAGGATGGATCCCCGGTGACGATCAATATCGCGCATCGCGATCCGGACGTACAAATCGGCGCGGGTAGTGACCCCATTCGGATCAATTTGAACGTGCGCGCCAAAGCCTATATCACGGAGGTAGGGGCGGGAGGCGGGATTGCCGCCGCCCGGCTCCGTGCCTTGGCCGAAGAGACCATCGAACGCGAAATCAGGCGTTCCTTCGACATTGCGAAGGCTCGCCATATCGACCTATACAATCTGGAAGAGAAGCTCTACCGCTATGACCAGGCGCGGTGGAAGCAGCTCCGTTCCCAAGGAAAGTCCCTGATTTCCATCATGGAATTGGATCAGGTCCAGGCCGAGGTGACCCTCGTTCACTCCTCAGCCTATAACTTGTTGAACTAATAAGAAAAACGTCTATCGACGTACATTCAAAGTAGACAGACCGCGTTTAGCGGAAGTTTTTTCTTGCGATATCAGGATGCCAATGCCCCGAAGTTTATACTTTCTGATATCTTAAGAAAACGGGTTGGCAGAAATTCACTCCGCCAACCCGTTTTTGTATGCGTAAATAGCCGCCTGCGTGCGGTCCTCTACGCCAAGCTTCGCTAAAATATTGGTGACATGGAATTTCACCGTTTTGATCCCGATGATCAGCTCGTCGGCGATATCCTGATTCGATTTCCCTTGAGCCAGCAAACGCAGAACGTCCATTTCGCGCTCGGTCAGCTCTTCGTGAGCCGGAGCCTCCACCTTTGGTTGGCGGAACCGGTTCATCATCTTGGAAGCGACCTGCGACTCCAATACCGATTGGCCGCGGGCTGCTGCGCGAATCGCCTCAGCGATCTCGGAAGCGCGCGACGTTTTCAGCAAATAGCTGAACGCCCCGGCTTCGATCACGGGATACATCTTCTCGTCATCAAGATAGCTGGTGAGCACGATGACTTTACAGTCCGGATGCAAGGCAAGCAGCTGCCGAGTCGCTTCGATGCCGTCTATGCCTTCCATCACCAGGTCCATCAGCACGACGTCAGGCCGGTACTCCTGCGCCAGGCGAATTCCTTCCTCCCCGCTGCTGGCCTCTCCGACAACCTCAATCCCTTCTTCGGTGCCCAGCACCGCCGCCAGGCCGATTCTTACCATCTCATGGTCATCCACAAGCAGTACTTTAATCTCCTTGTCTTCCATCTCCATGACTGCCTTCATCCCCGCTTTCTTCATGAATTAGTGGAACGGATATCTCAATACGCGTCCCTTTGCCGGGCGCGGTGATAAACTGAATCGATCCGCCGATCTCGTGGATGCGCTCCTGCATCGTCGACAAGCCGTACGAAGCCTGCTTCTTGTCGTCCATCTCGAAGCCGATCCCGTTGTCGCGCAGCGTCACCTTAACTGCTTCGCCCCGGCGGTGAATCCGAATCTCCATCTTGTCCGCCTTGGCGTGGCGCAGCGTATTGGACATCGCTTCCTGGATGATGCGGAACAGATGGTTTTCAATCCCTTTGCCTAAATTCAAATCCTCGTCGATCTCCAGGGTTAAATCCATCGGCACCTTCGTCTTTAGCTCTTTGACCAAATCGCTTAAGCCCTGCGACAATTCCTTGCCTTCAAGATAGACCGGACGTAAATGCAGCAGCAGCGCGCGCATTTCCGACTGCGCCACCGAAGCCATCTCCTCAATGAGTTCGACCTGACGCTGCGCTTTGTCGAAATCCTTCTCCAGCGTACGTCCCACAGCCGTAGCCGTCATCGAGATGGCAAACAGCTGCTGGGATACGGCGTCATGCAATTCGCGGGCCAGCCTCTGCCGCTCCTCCACGATCGCCGATACCCGGGCTTGCTCGGCCAACTGGGCGTTGTGCGTGGATAACCGCTGCAGCGAGGACACCTGCTCCTCCCAGCGTTTGCCGATCCGCTCCAGCTGCTCTGCCAGTCGGCCCAGTTCGTCTTCGCCGAGCTTGGGAACGCTCCCGGTTTGATTGCCTTTCTCCCATTGCAGCAAGGCTTCACGTAAACCGTCGATCTGTCGTTTGGGACGATACCCCAGAAAGAAGCCGAAAGCTGCGCCGATGATGAGAAGCAGCGACAGCAGCGTCATGCCGGCTTGGATGACCGTCCTCCAGGACGGTTGGGGTTGAAAATACCCGTATGTATACATCACATAAATGGTGGCTGCCATCGTAATAACAGACAGGAGAATCCCTCCGCGCATGCTGCGGGAGACCATGTTGCTCGGCTTTTTCGATTTCATGCGGGACGTTCCTCCTGTCTAAAGTAATCGTATATCGACATCTCCTACAAGATAGGAAATGATGATTTTCACTTTTTGGTCACGGACCTCGTAGTTCGGCGACTTCCAATATAACCGATTGAGCATGCCCGTCTCTTTGTCGTGGCTGAAATCGATTTGTCCGAACAGGACAAACGCTTCGATCTCCACGCCGTAATCCTCCGGAATCACTAAATCCACGTCCCCGACAATCCCTTGAAACATGAGGACGTTATGCCCACCTTCCATCATCGCCAGCGATAAATCGATGTCAAGCTCGCCAAGCACATGCCACATGCTTGTGTTCCGCAAGTTCCACGGATCGCGGTCCCAGCGGATGCTGGAGGTGATGTTTTGCTTCTGCACGTAATTGCCTTGCGGTTGGGTTTTGCGAACTTTCGCGTAGTAGTACCCCAGCGAGATCATCAGAATCGCCAAGATCAGCATAAAATGGTCCAGCAGGATGAGTCCGCCGCCGACCGCCATCAAGATATAGCCGGTCTTGACCTGTTCCCCTTGCCGGATTTTATATATGCCGAACCCAAGCAAAAAGAGGGCGACAATGGTAAAGAAACTCAGCCACTTCCCGAAAATCAACAGTAAGCCAAATGCGATTAAGCCGATGGCTAAGAACCTTTTCCGTGTATCCATGTGCCGCACCTCCCTGCAGGTTCATAGAGTCGTAAAAAGCCATAACGGCATGGCCTCCCATACCGTATGGCTTCACCAGTATTTAGAATATCACAATGTCCAGCGGACGTGTAGTTATTCCTTGTCTTCTTCGCGGGCTGCGGACGGGTTCAATTTTGCTTTCAGCGCTTCAAGCTGCGCATCCACTTTCAGCTGCTTCTCGGCATCTGCCGGGCTGATGTAAGTGGAAGGCGATGTTCCGCGATAAACCATGCCGGCGACTTCGGCTTCCGCTTCCAGTTGCATAATCTTCTCTTCCATCCGGTGGAATCCGAGCGAAGCGTTGCCGCTTTCGATCGTATGCAGCGTGCTGATTTGCGACATTTGCTTTCTAGCTTTCGCCATTTGCGCGCGGCTCACCAGCTCGTTCCGTTTGTTGCGCAGTTTATAGAACTCGTCTTTCATATCGTGCAGCTGCTGTTTGAGTTCGGCAGCATGAGCTTCAGCTTGCGCGTGCAGCTCGGCGAATTCCGTTTGCTTTTGGTCGTAATGGATTTTCTCCTCCAGCATTTTGCGGGCAACTTCCTCCTGCCCATTGCGGAGTGCAAGCTCAGCTTGAGCCTCCCGCTGTGCAGAGATGCGGATCGCTTCGTCCAGACGTTGCTTCATCCGGCGCTCGTTGGCCATTTGCTTCGCCACCGTTACTTCGGCGTCGCGAATTTCAGCCTCCATATCGCGCAGGTATTGGTTCAGCATGACAATCGGGTCTTCCACCTTATCCAACAAATCGTTTACAGACGCTTTCGTAATATCTTTAATTCTTTTGAATACTCCCATCGTTTACACTTCTCCCTTCTCGTATTCGGAGAGCTTCTTACGCAGCTCTTCCAATTCTTTTTTTAAGGCTTTCTTCTCAATATCTTCCATCATGGAATCCAGACTGGATGCACCCGGAGCGGACTGGAAGCCGGCTCCCGAAGCACCTGCGCCGTATTGCGGCGGCTGGGTTCCGTAAGTATTACCGGTTGGATTACCGTACGGTGGACGGGGACCAAAGCGTTGATCCTCGTAGAAGTCCCGGCGTTTACCGCCGTAACCCGGATGCGGGCCGCTGCCCAGCCATCCGCCATGATAGTACGGATCGTGGGGCTGATATGGCTCCTTGGAGATCACCAAGGTAGCGATGAAGTAGATAAAGATCGTTGTCCCGCCGGTAAAAAATATGCTAAGAAAAGCGATCAACCGGAGCACGCCGACGTGAATTCCGAAATATTCTCCGAGCCCTCCGATCAAACCGCTGATCCAGCGATCCCGTCTGGATCGGTACAAGGGTCTTCCCATCGATTCTTACTCCTCTCGCTGGTTATTTAGCTTCTGCTTCAAGCGGGAGAGCTCCTGTTCCAGAGTCGATTGGATGGCGGAGCCGGCTTGGTTCAAGAAATCCGAACCCGCTCTCCGCAATTCGCGCAGGCTGCGGGCTTCCCATTCCATATCGGACACCCGGTCCTCCAAGCGATGGAACATCTTCGGCACATCCTGCATCCCGTAACCGTTCATCCGCTGGTTCATCCGCTGCTGTAAACGAAGCGTCTCCATTCTTGCATAGTAGTACTGCCGTTTGTTGTATACGACCTGATATTCGGTCTTCAATTCGTTTAGCTGGGCTTCTAATTCCTGCAGCGATTCTATGCTTTGCGTGTACAACTCGGTGTATTGTTCCACCTTTTCCTCGTACAGCATCTTCTCCTGCAGGGCCAGCTTCGCCAAGTGCTCCTCGCCTGCTTTCAAAGCAAGCAGCGCTTGTTCCTCACGTTTGTCGCGCATGACCTTGGCTTGATCGACCTGCTGCTTCAATTGCTTCGCATGTCCGCTGTATTGATAATGAAGCTTCTCGGCTTCCGCAATTTCCTGCCGCGTTTCTATCAGAAATTGGTCGATCAAGCGAACCGGATCCTGCGATTGTTCCAACTTCTCATTTAGAGTAGCTACCGTAATATCTCGTACTCGACGAAATACACTCATGACATCCTTCCCTCCTAACCTTTCGGTTCACATTCAAGTTCATCTGCATGTATTTAATCAATCAGTAACTCCGTTTGCCTCTTAAGGAAGAGATACCGTAAACGATTAATCCAATACCTAAGAGCGGAACGATCAGCCAGGCCAGCTTGGAGATCAAGGAAATGACCCCGAAAATCAACACCAGCCATCCGAAGAAGGCGTTCCCCCGTCGAATCCCGTAATAGCCGAGACCGATCATGACAATCGCAATCACCAGTCCGAACAGGCTGCCTAGGAAAGGAGTTAACTTGCCCAGCAGAATCAGTGCGCCAAGGGCAATCAGTACAATAGCAAATACATTCGGTCGATTGGTTCTCATTGAATATTTCACCGCCTCTCATTTGATCAACCTTATGTCTCTATTCTAGGATGATTACGGGTTATCCAAAACGGACTGGGGACGGTTTTTCAACCTAGACCTAAGTCGAGGATACGCTCAGCCTGGAGGAGGCGCAACTCGCAGCCTCCATATCGTAAACAATTGAACCAATTAAAAACTGGCACCGGTAAGTACCGATGCCAGTTCCTTTCACTTTGGGGCTGAGCTTTGGCGGTCGAACTCCTTCTTCAGGTCGTCCCGAACGCTTTGCTCCCATAAGGGGACTCCGCTGCGATAAGCAGCCCTGCCGTTCAAATGCCCGGCAACAGGAGCAGTAACAAACACAAACACAATGCCAAGAAGCAGCTTGGCGCTTGCATCGGCATAATCCAAATAAATCAAGAAGTAAAAGAAGGCGGCACCCAGAATAAACAATATACCCAGCGTCGTGCTTTTCGTGGCCGCATGCGAGCGTAAGTAAGTGTCAGGAAGACGCAGAAGTCCAAAGGTGCTAAGTGCACTAAGAAGCGCACCGAGTAGCACGATAATCCCAATCAAAACTTCACCTGTTTTCGTGATCTCCATCTTCGAACACGATCCCCCTTTCGATAAATCTAGCCAATGAGGCCGTACCGATAAATGTAAGAATGCCAATTAGCAAAATGATATCGATATAAGCTTTCGTTTGCTGGAACATGGAAAAAACAGCGATCATCGCCAGCATATTAATTCCGATGGAATCCAGACTCATAATCCGATCAGGCAGCGACGGCCCCTTAAGCAACCGAAACAAGCAACCGAAAATGGACAAGGACAGGATACCCAAAGCCAGATACAGAAAAGTCGACATCACTTGCGCGTCACCTCCATAATCGCCCGTTCAAACGAGCCGCGGATCTGATTAACCAGGAGCTCCGCATCTGCTACATCCATGGCATGAATATATAATGTGTTCGTGTTCCCATCCGACAAGACCTCAAGCGTGAGCGTCCCCGGAGTCAGCGTAATCAGGCAGGACAACAACGTAAGCTCCCAGTCACTTCTTAACTCGGTTGAGTAAGCGAAGATACCCGGTTGTATGTTCAACCTCGGACGTACGATTTGCCGAATCACCGTAATGCTGGAAACAACCAATTCCTTGTTAAACAACATCAATAGCTTCAGAATTGCCCAAACCTTTTTCAAATAAAAGTCGTTAGGCCAAATCCTTCTAAACAGGCCGATGAGTACCAGTCCGATCACAAAACCGATCAAAAATCCTGAAGCGGACCAGCTGCTATTCAAGAACATCCAGATGACGGCAATTAGAAGGTTCAGCAATATTTGCATAAACATACCATCTACTCCTCGTTCAAAATATCGGTCGGGGTGATAAGGCTCACCTCTTTAATACGGCTTCTACATATAATTCAGGAGTTACGAGGATACGACCTGCTTGCGATACGAAGGCATAGATCTCTTCGGCACCCAGTCCCATCCCGACGAGCAGCACAAGCAAGCCGAAGGTAATAGCCAATAAACCTTTAAAACTCTCCTCGCCGATTTCGCTGCGCTTTTCTTCCCCCAAAAAAGCCCCGATAAACACTCGAATTAAGGAATATAAAACCAACAGGCTTGAAAGGACCGCTACTGCGGTCAACAGAACATTTCCGGATTCCAGGCCTCCGCGGAGCATCAGCATTTTTCCCGGAAAACCGCTGAGTGGCGGTACTCCGACGAGTGCCAGCGTCACAATGAAGAACAACCATCCGAGCAATGGATAACGCTTGATCAGACCGCCCATTTCCCTTAAATCCTCCGTCCCGGCCGCTTTGATCAGCATACCGCCAAGCAGGAACAATAGCGCTTTGGCCAACATATCGTGCAGCAGGTAAAAGATCACCCCATCCATCGAGGCATGATTTCCGACGGCGATCCCAAAGCCGATAAAACCGATACCCAGGATCACGTTATAGTTAATGATCTTGTGAATATTGGTGTAAGCAACCGCGCCGATTCCGCCGAGAACCATCGTCGCCATCGCCATCAAGCCGATCCCGTCACGTATAAGGTCCGGTTGATAGGGGAAGAGGAGCGTTACCGTCCTTACGATGGCATATAACCCTACTTTGGTAAGCAAAGCGGCGAAAACCGCTCTAACCGCGGCAGGAGGCGCACTATACGAACCGGGAAGCCAAAAGAACAGCAGCAGACCTGCCTTCAGCGCGAACACAGTCAATAACATAACGGCAATCACCGTCAAGATCCCAGCTTGCTCAAGCTCCGCAATTCGTACGGACAGGTGAGCCATATTCAGCGTCCCCGTTACGGAGTACAAGTAAGCTACGGCAGCGACGAACAGCGCTGAAGAGACGATGTTAATCAAAATATACTTTAGGGTTTCCCGCAGTTGGCGTTTGGTCCCACCGAGTACAATCAGAGCATAGGAGGCGATAAGCATCACTTCAAAACAAACAAACAGATTGAACAAATCCCCAGTCAGAAACGACCCGCAAACGCCCACGATCAAGAACTGAAAGAAGGGATAGAAATAGTAGCGCTCCCGATCCTGGCCGATCGTCCGAAAGGCATATAACAAACAGGCCAAGCTGACAACAGAAGTGGACAGCACCAGCAGAGCAGCGAACATGTCCGCTACAAATATAATCCCGTAGGGTGGAAGCCACCCCCCCATATACAGGGTTTGAATCCCATCATGATGTACTTGGCGCACGATCAAACAGGATACCACGAGATGGATCAGCGAACCGACCAAACTTATCCAACGCTGAAGCATGATCCGGTTATGGCCAAAAATCAACGCCACCGCGGTGAGCAAAGGAATGATCAGCGGAAACACAAGCAGATTATTCATCCTCTTCCCCCCTTAGCTCCTCCATATCATCTGTCCCCAGCTTCTGATAGACCTTATAAGCCAAAACGAGAAAAAACGAAGTAACTCCAAAGCTAATGACGATCGATGTTAAAATGAGTGCCTGAGGAACAGGATCAACATAAGATGAAGCGTTCTCCCCGAGAAGTGGAGCCGCTCCGTTTTTCAACCGAGCCATCGTAAGCAGAAGCAGATGAACGCCATGCGTTAGCAAAGACGTCCCCAGGATGATTCGAAGCAGGTTTTTGGATAGGATGAGATACACCCCGACCATAAACAAAATGCCTACGGCCAAAGACATGATTAATTCCATGACTTTTTGTCCCCTCCTATCGATAATATGATCGTCATGGTTACGCCCACTACCGTCAAATAGACACCAAGGTCGAACAAGACAGCCGTTGCCAATTCAACATCGCCCAGAATCGGCAAATGGAAGTGATCAAAGGCGTGAGTCAAGAATGGCACATTAAACAAAAGTGAACCCAGGCCTGTAAGATAGGCGATTAGCAGCCCTACAGCGATCATTTTGCGAAAATCAACCGTAACAATATTGCCCATTGTCCCCTTCCCAAAAGCGAGTGCCAGCAATACCAGTGACGACGCCGTCATCAGTCCGCCTATAAACCCGCCGCCGGGATTGTTGTGTCCGGCCAGAAACAAAAATAGGGAGTAGATCAAGATAAGAAAAACAGTTACTCTGGAAGTTGTTTTAAAAATCACGTCATTTCTTTTGCGGACTGGCCTTGGTTCAAGCTTCCCATACGAAAGCTTAACTCCCAGGTGGTCAGATGCAAGACTAAGACGGATCATTGAAAAGATAGACAGTGCTGCAATTCCTAATACAGTAATCTCCAGCATTGTATCAAACCCGCGGAAATCCACGAGAATCACGTTAACCACATTATTACCGCCGCCCAATTCATAACTATTATCCAGGAAATAATCTGCGATCGATGCAAATGGCTTGACGCCCCCCGCACTAAGAGCGATCAGCGTCATCATGACACCAACCCCCAGTGAAATCATAAGCCGAGTCAGTTGAAATCTCTGGCTGTTTTTCTCCTTCTTCAGTTTGGGCAAGTGATAGAAACAGAGCAAAAACAACGTTACGGATACGGTCTCGACGATCATTTGAGTTAACGCCAAATCGGGGGCCCGGAAAATGACAAATAGCAACGTCACCATATAACCAACGGCGCCCGTCATGATGATTGCGGGAATTCGCGCAGAAGCAAACGGCACGGACAAGGCGGAAATCGCCAGTACGGCCACGATAACCATCTCATACAGGGTTACCGAAGAGTAATTCTCCATATTCAGCGAAAAGCTCTGCGTTGCAATCATCGTCCCCCCAAGAGAGGCAATGAGGAATACAAAGATATACATCAGATAACGCCGGACCGAACCGTTCATGTAACGGTCTGTCAATCGGCGCGACGATCGTTCCATTCCGCTTAATCCCAGGTCATAAACCCGATTTAACGTAAACGAACGCTCCCAAGTCTCTCTGATTGAACGGAACTTTCCATATCCGACATAAAGCAGTACGCCAGCTACGATGACACCGAGGGTCATAAACACTTCCGGGGTCCAACCGTGCCACATGCTGATGTGAACCTCAAAATGCTCACCGGCTGCAAGCAGTCCTGGATGCACCGCAGCGACTGCAGGAGCGATTAAGGTGTGCGAAAGAAAGTTAGGGTATAAACCAATCGTGACCGCCAATGCAACCAGGATCACGGGAGAAATCAGCATGCCTAGCGGGGCTTCATGCGGTTTTTTCTCAAGCTGGTCCGGTTTGAATTTTCCCGTAAACGTCTTGAACACGAGCACCATGCTGTACCCGAACGTAAATACGCTTCCGATCCAAGCAATGATCGGGAACAGGATGCGGAAAGTTTGAACATTCCAGATATCCAAACTCCAAACGTTCAACATTCCGGTGAAGAACATTTCCTTGCTCAAAAATCCATTAAACGGCGGAATACCTGCCATGGAAAATGCGCCGATTACTGCGATCGTAAACGTAATCGGCATCAGCGACATCAAGCCTCCGAGCTTGCGTATATCGCGGGTACCCGTCTCGTGATCCACAATCCCAACAACCATAAACAATGAGCCCTTAAAGATCGCGTGGTTAATGATGTGAAAAATAGCGGCGGTCGTAGCGGCGGTATATAGCATGCTGTTGCCGGCTACCGCACCGCCCGCTGAGCCAACGCCCAGCAAAGACATGATGAGCCCCAATTGACTTATGGTAGAAAAAGCAAGCATCCCTTTTAGATCATGCTGTTTAATCGCTCGAAACGAGGCGAAAATCATCGTGAACAAGCCCACAGCAGACAACAGCCAAAACCATGTGCCGTTCGCCCCAAAAACAGGCGTTAACCGAGCAACCAAATAAATCCCTGCCTTGACCATCGTGGCTGAATGCAAGTAGGCACTGACCGGGGTCGGTGCTTCCATAGCATCCGGTAGCCAGATGTGGAAGGGGAATTGCGCCGACTTTGTGAATGCACCGAGCAGTACGAGGACGAGAGCAGGAACAAATAACGGATGGTCAAAAACCACCCCATGCTGCACAATGATTCCTCGAATACTAAAGGTTCCCGTCATCACGTAAAGCATAAGGAAGCCGGTCAACATGGCCAGCCCCCCGAATACGGTGATCAGCATCGATTTTAACGCCCCGTAACGCGCCTCTTCTCTCATATGCCAGAAAGAGATCAACAGAAACGAAGAAATGCTGGTTAACTCCCAAAAGCCGTACAAGACCATCAGATTGTCGGAGATGACTACGCCGAGCATGGCTCCCATGAACAGGAACAAGAAGACGTAAAAGCGATGAACCGCTTCTTTATCTTTGTCCATATAATAAATGGAATACAACACGACCAGCGCACCCATGCCTGTAATCAACAAAGCGAACAGCAGAGCCAGACCGTCCAGATAGAACGAAAAATCGACATCGAGCGACGGCATCCAAAGCATCGCGGCAGAATAAGATTTCACTTCGTTTACGGCGGGAATGTGCGAAAGAAAGTACAAAAATAACAAAACCGGCAGCCATAGAACAAACCATCCGGGATGGATGCGGCTCATATTTTTCTTGCGCAACAACGGGATGAATGCGGCAATTAAAAATGGCGCCATGATAACAGCATGAAGTAGCGACAAACGAATACCCTCCAGTCCTCACAGATGTTCCAGATTTCTTTAGTGTTTCCATATTTCGCCTTCCAATTACTCCATGATCATACCTCCAGTATCCCTTAAAATAGACAAAAGGAGCCCAATTGGCAGGCTCCTCCGGTTCAATCCATAATTCAATTTTACAAATTTCCTGTATTAAATAATATAACGGCTTTCCATTACATTGTAAAGGTCTGTAATCAAGAGTTCGTATATCTTCAATCCTTATAGGGAATCACTTAATTATCGAAAGGAGTGATTCCGTGTTAAGGAAATTGTTCGTTTGCTGCAGTATATTTCTCATTGTCTTGGCAGCAGGCAGAGAACTGGAGTCCAGAGTTTCTGATTCACATTCGAATTTCATGATTCAGGAAGATCCAAATCGTCCGTTTCACATTCAAGTCCAGCGAGTATCTCCTTTTTCTTCAAGGGAATATATAAGAAAATCAAAACACATACAACCATAGAACAAAAGAAATTGCTAATCCAGCCAAGCAAACTTTGTTTGAGATCTGGTTCCACCTGAAATATAACTCCTCGATGTCAGAACTAATACCTGTTATAATAATTAATGTACATGCTGTAAATGCAGCCTCTACCGAGCCAGGAGGGCGATATGAAATATCAAGTAAGAGTTCATTTACTCAGAAAATCCAGTAGCAGTTCAAGGCCCCCTGTTTCAAATTTGATCCGCGTTACCGGAATTATTACTGGTGCATCACTTGCTTCTGTGAGCCTAGTGTTTTTCCTTATGCCTCATGGCATCGTAGTGGGAGGAATAACAGGTTTATCTGCCTTACTCGCACTACTTACTGAATTCAGACTTGCGCTGTTCCTGTTTTTTCTTAATGT